>SLQE01000457.1 GCA_007131635.1 Bacteroidota bacterium
CTGAGCCCTGCCGATAAACGGTTCTTTTAGTATGCGCAATTTTCCTTTCGTACTCCACAGCTTCGTTTTGAGAAATAAACCGGGCGACATCGGTAAGGAATGAAGTTTACCGTCGCGGAGAATGTAACGATTGTTTGCGATTTCGTTTGCATAAACTCGCTTGTCTGTTATACCAAGCGACGTGAATAAATCGTTGAAGAGAGGAGTCGTTTCGAGCGAACTGTTCGGTCCCGTGTCTATCAGATAGCCGTCCCGGTGAACGGTTTTCATCGCACCGCCCGGTGAATCATCCAGCTCCAGCACCGTGACATCGTAATCTTCCTGCGTGAGCCAGTAGGCGGTGCATAGTCCCGATATCCCGCTACCGACGATTATAACCGATTTCTTTTGATTTGCCATGGTTTATCAATTCCGTTAGACATTGTCCGGAGATTCATCAACAGATATATAATCGACGTCTTTCCCGGGCTGTTTTAATGTAGGGCACTGCAGGGTTATGAATTCCCAGTCTTCGTCAACCGCCTCGTAGCCGTGAGGACAGCCTTTCGTAGCGTATGCGAGGTGGCCGGGGGGGAGCGCATATTCATTACCGTCAAGAATGACTCTCCCGGTACCTTTTATCGAAATTATCAGGGTTTCCGATTGTTGATGAATGTGATTTTTTATTCTTTCACCCGGCTTCATGTGTAGATACCGCAAATCTATTTCGGGCATTCCGTTCTCGGGTACCATGTCACGAAACCAATGAATTTTCCCCTTCTTCGGTTCCAGGGATTCTATGGAATATACTTTAAAGCGTTGCATAGCAAACTCCTCGCCGTTGTTACTGTTCGTGTTGCTTTTTATGAATGACCGATGCCGCAAGGTCGGCCAGCGCGTCGATATATTTCGGGTGATCGTTCAGTGCCGGCATTACCTCGAATTGCTCTACACCGTGTTCTTCCGCAATCTCACGGACTTCCACATTGAGCTCAAACAATGTTTCTATATGTTCCGATACAAACGCGACCGGAATCAGGAGCATATTCTTTATACCCTCTTTTGCCAGTCGTTCGACGGTATCGTCCGTGAACGGTTCAAGCCATTTCTCCGGTCCGACCCGGCTCTGAAAGCAGAGCGAGTGATTTTGTGTGTACTTCCCCGTGCGCACTATGGCTTTCACCGTATCTTCTATCTGATATTTATACGGATCGCCTTTTCGTACGAGTTTTATCGGTGTCCCGTGTGCGCTGAAGAGCAGGTGTACGGAGTCTCTTTTTTCCTCCGGGAAACGGTTCAGTCCTTCGTGTATCCGGGCGATAAAGGATTCAATATAGTTTAGATGGGTTGGATATTCGCGGACGAGATCAACGTGCCAGTTATCGATTTGTTCTTTTTTTGCGACGCGATTCCACTCATTCATACTCGAACCGGTCGTCGATACCGAGTAATGTGGATACAGCGGCAGAAGGATAATATCGCTCAATCCCTCGTTTTTTAATTCCTTTACGGCATCCTCGGTGAAGGGTTTCCAGTACCGCATCGCGATCACTACCTTCACGTCGAAGGACTCGCGCAATTTTTTTTCAAGCGCTTTCGCCTGTGCTTCCGTGTGTTCCAGAATCGGTGATTTGCCGCCCATATGATGATAGTGCGAGCGGATCTTCGGACTTCTTTTTTTGGCGATAAATTTTGCCAGACGCTTCCGGAATAAAAAACTCAGCGGGAAGTCAATGATATCCGGATCACGGAATAAATTGTAAAGGAACGGTTCCACGGCATCGAGCGAATCCGGCCCGCCGAGCTGTAGAAGAACTATACCATATTTTTTCATGAATACTCTATTACTAAAAAATTTGGTGAAATTTCGTGTTTTTGCGCTTTGGTGGCATAAATTATTTTCTACACCGTTCTCGAAAATATCGGCTTGTCCTTTACGAGTGCATCAATATACGCATCGAAGCACATTGCGATATTACGAACGATCAAACGGCCGTTCGATGAGATGATGTAATGCCCGTTCTCTTTTTTTATGAAACCGTCGTGCATAAAATCCGACAGCTTTCTAAGCGACTCATCAAAGTACTCATCGAAATCTATATCGAATTCTTTTTCAGCCTCTTTCGGGTCGAGCTCGAAATCACACATAAGCTTGGTTATGACAAACTTGCGTATGTGATCGTCGCGTTTCATGCGGTAACCCTGAAAGGTTGCGGGATGTCCGTTATCTATAGCATCGTAATATTCTTTCAGTGTTTTTTTATTCTGAGCGTATATTTCTCTGAATTGACTTATGGATGACATACCGAAACCGTACACATCGCAACCGGCTTTCGTGGAGTAGCCCTGAAAATTTCGATAGAGTGTTTTATTCTTTTGTGCGATGGCAAGTTCGTCCCCGGGTTTTGCAAAATGATCCATACCGACGTACCAGTAGCCGGCGTCGCCCAACTTCTCCATGGTATTTTTTAAGATATCGAGTTTCTGATCCGGTGTCGGCAGATCTTCCGGCTTGATTAATGTTTGATGTTTTTTTAACCAGGGAACGTGTGCATAATTAAACACCGCAATCCGCTCGGGCGCGATATCTATTATTTTATCGACTGTATCGTTAAACGAGTCGACGGTTTGAAAAGGAAGTCCGTAAATCAGATCGAGATTGATCGATGAGAAACCGAGCTGCCGTGACCAGTCCACCGTCTGTCGCGTAATGTCTTCCGGTTGAATGCGGTTCACGGCTTCCTGGACCCGGTGATTAAAATCCTGTACGCCCATACTGACCCGGTTGAAGCCGGCTTCGCGAAGTGCCGCCATGTGTTCGAATGTCAACCCTCTCGGATCGATTTCGACCCCGGCCTCGATGTCCGGATCGTAACGGAAATTATTCTTCAGATGGGTTGCGAGATCGTGGATCTCTTCGGGATCGAGATACGAGGGAGTCCCGCCTCCCCAGTGGAGTTGTGTGACAACACGATCGTCGGATATATTTTTCCTGACGAGGTCGATTTCGCGTTTGAGGTATTTGTTATATTCTTTTATTCTATCACGGCTGCGCGTTACGATCATGGTACATCCGCAGAAGTAACAGAGTGTATCGCAGAAGGGAAGATGCAGGTAGAGCGACAGATCGGCCCCGGCATCTTCACGGTTTGTACGTTGTATCTCCCCGAGAAAATCTTTCCACGTGAAGTCGGTAGAAAAAACGGGGGCGGTCGGATAACTCGTATAACGAGGTCCCGGTTTATCTACCTTGCGAAGGATTTCTACGTCGATGTTGTCGAATTGTTTGTTTTTCATAAAAGGTTATTAATGTATTTTTTGCTATGAGACGCCTGTTATATTTTTATAACAAACGCAAAGCCTCATTTGTTGCGTTGTCATTCCGTATGATATTTCCCGCTCTCGTTTTTGACCGCATCGACAAATGCTTTGACATTTTCAACGGGTACATCCGGGAGTACGCCGTGTCCCAGGTTAAAAATATGTCCCCGGTGATGGCCGTATTTTTCAAGAATTTCGATGACTTCATGCCGGATACGTTCGGGATTGGAGTATAAGAGTGACGGATCCAGGTTACCCTGGAGAGCGGTTCGTCCGCCCACTATTTCCCGCGCTTTACCGATATCGAACGTCCAGTCGAGTCCTATAACATCCGCGCCGAGTAGTGCCATTGTGTCAAGTGCATGGGCGCATCCCTTGCAGAAAACGATGACCGGTTCATCATCCCGTTTAATCTCTTCGACGATTTGCCTGATGTACCGGAGTGAAAATTCCTCGAACGCATCCGGCGAGAGTATACCGCCCCACGTGTCGAATATCTGAACGACATTAGCACCGGCATTGATCTGAGCGCTGAGATATTTAGAGATTATCTCCGCAAGCCGTTCAAGCAGTGCGTGAGCGTCCTGAGGATTATTGAAGATCATCTCTTTGGCATGGCGAAAGTTCTTCGATCCGCCCCCCTCGACCATGTATGTTAACAGCGTCCACGGTGCACCCGAGAATCCGATCAGAGGCACTCTGCTGTCAAGCTCTTTTTTCGTCAGTTTAATCGCATCGTGAACATATCTCAGATCATCGGCGGGTTCAATGTCGCGCAGCAGTTCTATTTCATGCCGCGATCGCACCGGGTCGGTGAAGCGCGGCCCTCCTTTGTTTTCCTCGATAACAAGAGTCATTCCCATCGCTTCGGGAATCACGAGTATATCGGAGAAGATGATTGCCGCGTCGACGCCGATGAGATCGACCGGTTGCACGGTGACTTCCGCGGCGAGTTCGGGTGTTTTACACAGTGTCAGGAAATCGACTTTTTTCCTTACCTCGCGATATTCAGGCAGGTATCGGCCTGCCTGCCTCATAAACCACACCGGGGTCCGTTCAACGCTTTGTTGTTTAGCGGCTCGCAGAATAAGATCGTTGTGCAGGTTTTCGTTTTTCATATGCTACTCTTTCCTTGTATTATCCGGGCTGTTCGGAACGTTGCTTGTATTTCACTATGCTTTCAACCAGTGCATCGCCGGTTGCCTTGTCCGGTTGTATTCCGGCTTGTATACCGTATCCGGTGACTGCATCTGATGTCGTGGTGCCGATCACCGCAACCGGAATATTTTGCACTAATGCGGGATCGATCAATTCAAAAAAATGATGCACGCTCGACGGACTGAAGAACGTGACAACATCAATCAACTGTTGTCGTACTAATTGCTCAAGACGTGCGGTGTCCGTCGCAGCCGGTTTTTTCGTCGTGTATACCGGGATACGGTCGACGACCGCATCCGCTCTTTTTAATGTTTCTTCTATCACATCGCGTGTCAGATTTCCCGCCGGCAGCAAAAATGTTTTTCCCGCGGCGCCGGATTCCGTTATTAATGCAACGACGGCATCCGCGGTATACGTTTCGGGAACGGCGTCCGTTTTTATCCCGTGATCGGTCAGAGCTTCTTTCGTTTTACTCCCGACCGCGTAGACGGTGCGCCGGTTAAGTATATCTTTTGCTTGCGGAAAGTTATTTTCTATCCGAAATAAGAAACCGCGTACCGCATTAGCGCTGGTGAAAATGACGGCGTCATATTTCTTCATAGTGATGATCGCTCTATCGCACATATCCCAGGAGTCAGGTTCGGTTATTTCAATCATCGGAAAGCATTCCGTTGTGCCCCCGAGTTCGTGAATGCGATCTATGACTTCCCGCGATTGTCCGGCCGCGCGGGTGATCAGTATTGTGTAACCGTGTAACGGTTTATGTCCGTTCATCGGAATCCGATTTATTTTCGGTTTGCCTGATAGCCGCCAGAATTCTATCGGCACCTTTTGAGAGCAGCTCGTTTGCAAGATCGATCCCGAGCTTTTCCGCATCTTCGGGTTTACCCCGTATCTTTCCCCGTACGATACTGGATCCGTCAAGGCTTCCGGCCATCGCGTCGAGGTATA
>SLQE01000155.1 GCA_007131635.1 Bacteroidota bacterium
AACATCTTTCTGTTCGAGTGAATCTCCGATACCGACCGTGTACACCGGAAATCCGATTTGTTCTGCTTCATATATGGGACGCGGACCCACGTTATAATTACCGTCGGATATGAGAAGCCCGAGTTTGATATTCTCCCTTTCGCGGATATCGCGTACTTTTTTCATAGCGGCATCGATATTTGTTGCGGGTCCGGGGAATTGAAAACTATCGGGAGAAAAACCGGAGAGCATTTCCGCCTCTCCTGCAAAGCGAATCACGGTAAGTTTATTTTGCCGGTGAAGGGTTGAAAACAGGTCATGGTTTAATAGTTGCTCAACTATTTCTGCACGGTCGCCCGCACCGTCAACCAATTGCATGCTCTCCGAATCATCGATCATAACAGCTACCCGGGGTGGTGTCTCGGATCGGGTCATCACGGTGAGGACGGGTTCGAAGAAGATCATCAGGACTGCAATAAGACCGGCCGACCGTAAAAAGATTAGGGTTGCTTTTAATGCCCCGGGGATCGGCGGTACCGTGATCCTGTACATAAAATAGGAAACGAGCGTTATAATGAGCGCGATAAAACCGAAAAGGACCGGATTGGTTTGTAGCGCTAGTGACAGATCTGGCATCTATTTAATCCGTTCTCTTACTCTCTTTCAATTTCTTGCAATAATTCAAAATATCGTCGTATCAATTGTTCATAGTCGCGTGAATATCCTTCGCGAACCGCCCGGAGCATATCCTCACGTAATCTGTCACGTCCTTCCTTTGTTGATACGTCAATTTCGGGGGGACTATCTCTCAGCATCTGATCCGCAACTCGTCCCTCGCGGCGTTCTTCAAAGTCACGTTCGCGTATGGAGCGCTGCGCATCGAGCAGGCGGCTCAAAATACGCTCCTGTCGTTGCAGTGTTTCCGGCTGCAGATCGTCCGCAGATAACCCCTTCACCACTTCACGCATTTCCTGCTCTATCCGCTCAAGATCGCCGAGGACTCTATCCCGGGTTCGTGAACTCTCCATGTCGCGCTGCAGTTCCTCCATCGACCGCCTTACCGCATCCTGCTCGGCAGCAAGCCGTGCCATTTGCGCCTGTTGTTCCATTGTCATTTGCCCCTCCCCGAGTTCCCGGGTACTCAGGTTAATTTGCTGTTGCTGTCCCGCCATCATCTGAAGTTGTTGCAAAAATCCTGCCATACCTCCCTGTCCATCCCCCTGCATCATCGCCTGAAGCGATTCCTGCAACATTAAAGAGGCCTCGTTCAGGGAGCTCATTGCCCCTCCCTGCTGCTGTGATGCCTGACTTCCGCTGCGGGATTCAAGCCGCTCCTGTGCCTCCTGCATTTGTTGAAATGAACGCCCGATAGCACGTCCCATATCCGGGGTAATTGCAAATGTTTTCTGGGATAACTCGACGAGGTCGTTGACAACATTATTGAGATCGGACATCACCTCATTTTGTCTCCGGGCGTTATCGCGGAACAATTGCGAGTTCGGCTCAAGCGAGCGGGTATCGTCACGAAGTTCTTCCTGCCGTTTTGAGAGCTCGTTGATATTTCGCAATGCACGACGCATTTCATTTACGATCCGGCGCATCTGATCTTCTAGAAGCGACTGCTGCATCTGGCTGAGATTCTGCTGCATCTGGTTAACATCCTGCTGAAGCTGTTGTTGCTGCTGCCGTGCCTGTTGCATATCGCCCTGCTGCATCTTCTGTTGCATCTGGTCGATCTGCTCCTGCATATCGGCGGCGGTCATGTCATCCATAGTTTTCTGCAAGTCGTCGAGCGGCATCTCGGCCGGAAATTCTTCCATTCGTCTCTGTAACTCTGCAAGTTCCTCCATCATGCGTTCGAGCTGTTGCTTCAGATCTTCGAGTTGGTTTTCAAGTTGTTCCGACATATCGGAGCCGTCGCTGTCCATCGTCGCCATTTCCTCTTCAATTGCCTGCTGATCCCGTACCATCTGCTCAGAACGCTTCAGAAGCTCATCGACTTTCTGCTCGATTTGCACCCTCTTGAGAAGGTTCAACGTTCGCTCGATTGTCTGGCGGAATTGCTCCTCATTGAATGAAAAGTTACGCATTGCCTCGCGAAGCTCGTTCGGATCCATCCTGTCCATCGCTTCGCGCAGTCTTTCCATCGCTTCCTTAAACTCAGGATCGCTCAGTTGATCATATAATTCCTGAAGTTCGAGATATTTTTCGAGTGTTTCCGGTGAGAGTACATTATGACGCTGCATCTCATCAACCATCTCTTCGAGATCCTGACTCAACTCATCAAGATTTTGTTGTAATTCATCATACCGTTCGAGCATATCCTTCATACGTTGCTCCCGTTCCCAACTCATCTCGTGCTGTGCGAGCTGTAGTTCTCTCTGTATTTCTTCCAGATCCTGTCTGAGTTTTTCCGCCTCTTCGACCGAGTATTCGAGATCGTCGAGCGACTTCGATTGTTTCCGGTCCATTTCGGCAAAGACCTCATCGAGAGAAGGTAATCTGAATATATACACATCACTTTCACCGCTTTTGGGTCCGCTTACCCTGTCGTTATCATATACGACGGCATAATAAGCGACAACATCTTCGGGGGCTAATATCATGTGTTCCCGTACCGACCAGAGATATTCTATAATTTCATCGTTCCCGGCATCGCGGGGTAACGGTATATCCAGGGATGTATAATCTTCATTCGGCTGTTCATATCGGGATTGCTTCAAACGGTAAGCGAGCTGCAATCCTGAAAAACCAAAATCATCCTGTATGCGGATCAGCATCGGCAGGCGAAGATCTTCGGTCATGTACACATCCCGTCCGGGTTCCACGATGGTAACGACGGGATGTTGATCTTCAATCATACGGACTGTGTATTCAATCGGATCTATATTTTCAATTCCATCGGTATCTTCAAGCATGATATGATATCGATCATTTCCGTCGACAGTAACCCGTGTGCGCGCATGGTTTCCATCGATTTCCATTTCGATGTCGTCGCGATCTCTGAAAACCATTTTTGCATCGGCAAGGGCTTTGTTCGATGTAAGTTCGATTACCGCCCTTGTCCCGCGGATTGCCGTTATGTTTCCCGCGTTTTCATCGAGCAAGCGTGTTGTTAATCCCGTATAGGCCGGATAATCTAACGTTACCTGCAGACTCCGAACGGACGGGCGATCAAGAACCGTAATTGTATGCTGCGTGGTCTTTTGATCATTGCGGACGGCATAGTATTCAGTCGTTCGACGAATCCCTTGCAAACGGTGAATAAATGTCACATCCGATTCTTCGTTGATCACGAATTTCTCAAAATCGATCTGACCTTCCTGTCTTGTATAGAGCGATACATCCGGTTGCGGATCACCCGTTACGTCAATATAAATTGTAACATCGTCACCGCGAGTGACTTCGATATCACCCGGCCTGATAGAAAGAGTAAAGGCACGGGGAGTTTCGAATTCCTGATCAAAATGTACAATCCGGTGCATTGCGTCGCCGAAATTCTGCGGCGATATCAGATAGAGCAATCCAAAAAAAGCAAGTCCGTAGAGAACACTTCTGCCGATATGCGCAGGTTTTTCAAACCGTACCGATTGTGTAAAATCGTTTTTCTCTATTTCTTCCGCGAGATCACTGTACGAAGCATCTATGAGATCCGCAGAATATTGCAGTGTGCCTTTTTTTCGTTCCTCTCCGATCTGAAGGAGATTATATAAACGGTCTTTAATGTTGGGGAAATGCTTTCCGATAGTACCGGCAAGTTCCAGATCGGGTTTTCGTTTCACAAAACCGAGTGTCGACAAGAGAGGTATCAATAAAAATACAACGCTCGCGGCCGTGATCACCAGGCCGCTCACCATGACCAGACCGGTACGGATTGCGGATGAAAAATAGAAGAGCCCCTCAAGCATGCTTATAAAGCCGAACGATGCAATAAAAGCTGCACAGACGAGTAAAATACCGGATGCTATGCGGACACGCTCATCCTTTTTCCGCAAGGCATGGATCTTTTTTCTTATGGTTTTTTCAATTTCTGAGACTCGGTGTGGCGACATTTACTCCTCTCCGGTTATGACTTTGTCAACAGCCAGAGTACGATATTTGTTCCGAATTGCAACGCCATTTCACGGACATGCCACGGATTACCATGCACCCGTTCATCGACCCATCCATCGTGCGGGTCAGCTTCGTATGTATAATATACGACAAGTCTTCCGTCGAGGAACAATCCGAAGCCCTGCGGAGGTTTTCCGTCGTGTTCGTGAATCTTTGGCGGTCCGTTCGGAAACGCATACTTAATATTATAAATCGGATGCGAAAAGGGGAGTTCAACCAGATCCTGCTCCGGGAACAACTTCGCCATTTCACGGCGGAATGCACCATCCATACCATAGCAATCATCGGCATAGAGAAATCCGCCCCGCCGAAAGTATTCGCGCAAACGCTGTCTCTCCTGATCATTAAACGATACATTGCCATGCCCGGTCATAAAAATCATAGAATAACTGAACAGCCGGTCGCTCATAATACTAACCGATTCGTAGACGGGAGCCACCGGTATGTTCGTGTGCCGCCTGACATAATCCAGCAGATTTGGTTCGGCACTCGGACCCACATACCAATCACCGCCGCCGCGGTATTCCAGTCTGCCGATTCGAAATGCGGATTCATTCGCATCACCGGAAAACAGCTCCGGTATACCCGTTATAATCAAAATGGACAAAAATAGTAGTGGCCGGAAGGTCTTCCCTGCAAACAATCGCTGCATCAATTCAAACACCCCACATTTGGTAAAACAAAAAGGAACATAGCGAAATATTTTATAGCATTTACAATATAGAAAAGAACGCGGGGAGAAGCAAGAGATAATTATCCGAAGAACACTTCAGCCACTTTAAACAGGTCGAGATCGACCGTTTTCAGTTCTTTTGTGGCATCCTTGATATCAACCGCCACAATATTCTGACCCCGTAATGCAGCCATCTTTCCCCACTCTTTCTTCGTCACCAGATCATAGGCAAACACGCCGTAACGGGAACCGAGAACGCGGTCTGCGGCCGTCGGGCTTCCGCCCCGTTGGATGTGACCGAGAATCGTTGCCCGGGTCTCGAATCCGGTCCGGTGTTCAATTTCACCTGCGAGAAGATTACCGATGCCACCTAAACGCACGTGGCCAAATTCGTCGACTTCTTTTGCCTGAACGACGAAACTATCATCTTTACTCGAATCGACTTTCGCGCCCTCGGAAGCAACCACGATACTGAAACTTTTTCCGCGAGCGTGTCGCTTTTTAATGAGTTCACAAACTTCATCCAGATCGAACGGTTTTTCGGGTATCAGAATAACATCGGCACCGCCCGCGAGACCGGAATAGAGAGCGATCCAGCCTGCGTGACGCCCCATAACCTCGACAACCATAACGCGGTTATGAGATTCCGCGGTGGTGTGAATGCGGTCGATCGCTTCCATAGCAATATTAATTGCCGTATCGAATCCGAATGTTACGTCTGTTCCGTTTAAGTCGTTATCAATTGTTTTGGGTACCCCGACAACCGGAAATCCCGCAGCCGCGAGTTTCGTGGCAACACCGAGCGTGTCCTCACCGCCGATGGCTACCAGTGCATCGATACCGAGTTTCTTAAACGTATCTCTGATTTTTGCCTCACCGCCTTCAGATTTGTACGGGTTCGTTCGCGAAGTTCCGAGAATCGTGCCGCCGCGATGTAAAATGCCGGATACGTTTTTGTGGGTCAGCCAATCTCCCTTCCCTTCCATGGCACCCTTCCAGCCATCATAAAAACCGAATACTTCATCGCCGTTTGAGAACGCTTTCCGCGCGACCGCTCTTATAACTGCATTTAAACCTGGGCAATCACCGCCGCCCGTTAATACTCCAATTTTCATCTACTGCTACTCCTTGATTACTTTAATGTTTCCACATTCCATGTTTTCAGTTGATTAAGCACGCTGTAATTTGTCAGATCATAATGTATCGGCGTGATCGATACTTTATTGTTTTTAATCGCGACCTGATCTATGTCTTCATCGGTATCAAATATCTGTAAAGACCCGGTTAACCAATAATACTCACGTTTCCCGGGATCAAGCCGTTTCTCATAATAATCGTCCCAATTTGAACGACCCTGCCGCGTTATAACGACACCCTGTATTTCCTCCTCCGGGACACTCGGTACATTGACATTCAGTACCGTTCCCGGCGGTAATCCATTTTCAGCAACCATTTTTGTTAGTTTACGTGCAAACTTTGCCGCATACCTGAAGTCGGGTTTATCATATGTCGTTAATGAGATTGCAATGGAGGGGACACCGAGAATTGCGCCTTCGGTTGCTGCCGAAACGGTCCCGGAATAGATAACATTTACTGCCGTATTCGAACCGTGATTGATACCGGAGACGAGAATATCGGGAGGAGTATCTTTCATCACATTCCGGATCGCGAATTTCACCGCATCCGCGGGCGTACCGTCGACCGCATATCCGAACATAGTTCCGTTTACGTGAAACGGATACATCCGTACTGGTGAGTGCATGGTAATCGCATGCCCCACCGCACTTTGCTGGCGGTCGGGTGCAACGACAATAACCTCACCGAGTTCGCCGAGCGACTGTGCCAGAGCATAAATGCCGGGCGCAAAAATACCGTCATCGTTGGATACAAGTATACGTAATGGTTTCATTTTTTGACTGTGTATAAATCTACATATAAAATTAGACAACTAATAATATAGGCAGAATATTGAAGGTTTTCAATATGAACTGAAAAATCGTCGGCGGGAATTTGTACTACTTTTACGCATTTTTAATGCGATACAACGCGTATCGTAATCTCCGAGTATTGACGTATACCCGTGATCGTATAAAATTGATCACGGTGGATTGTGATATATTCACGGCCGGATCCGGATCCACTTTCTAATTCAAGAACGAGATCGTAATCACCCCGGAGAGTAAATTGTAGCTCATCTGAAGAAACGGATTCAACTCCTTCGAGACGTTCTGTAATATCCATCGATAGTCCGGATACTACCGTTGCCGATACCGTGATCCTTCCTTCATTCGATTGAGCTTCTGTAACAGCTGCAAACAAAAAACAAGTTGTCAGCATCATTATGTTTGCAATATGTCTCACTATTCCTCCGTATGTAAATTATATTTTTTCCCATAAAATTTACTATCACGTAGAGCAAATAGTATGTAATGGACAATACAAAAAAAGTCCGGTTAAAATCAACTGTTTTTTATTAGATTATTTAAAGATTAGAATGTTATAATATATCAGAGTTGCGATTTTGGGGAATGACACACAATTAATACGATTCATCCTTATCCGGGAAACGGATGTTTCTCACATCATCTATGTATTGTCGCACATGCGTCCGTATCGATTCACCGAGTTCGGCATACCGGCGGACGAAGCGCGGACGGAAATGTTCGTTCAGACCGAGCAAATCGTTTATAACAAGTATCTGCCCGTCACAATGGGGGCCGGCACCGATGCCGATTGTCGGAACGGATACTTTCTCCGTTACTTTTTGAGCGAGATCTGCGGGTATCTTTTCCAGAACGATCGAGAATGCACCGGCATCTTCAAGTCGCGTTGCATCGTCGATTATTTTTTGCTGCTCTTCGGGTTGAACTCCCCGCACCTTATAGGTACCGAAAACATTTATCGATTGCGGCGTCAGGCCGAGATGCCCCATCACGGGTATACCGATATCGGTCACCCGTTTGACGACATCAATGATCGGTAAACCTCCCTCGATTTTTATTCCGTCTGCTCGAGTTTCTTTCATAACACGTCCGCAATTGCGTACCGCATCTTCAACGGTAACCTGATACGAGAGAAACGGCATATCGGTAATAAGCAGTGCACGGCGGATACCTTTTTGTACGGCTCTGGTATGATAGATCATTTCGTCGACGCTGACGGGCAACGTCGTTTCGTTCCCCTGGAATACGTTGCTCAGTGAATCTCCTACAAGTATGACATCGATACCCGATTCATCGAGCAGGGTGGCCGTGGTAAAATCGTACGCCGTCAGGGCGGCAATCTTTTTACCCGCGTTCTTCCGTTCACGAATTGATAACGTCGTTAGTTTCTTCTGTTCTTCACCGGTTGTCATTGTGGTTGCTCCCTAGAAAATCCTGACTCATGCATTCGTGATTGAAAATAGGTGTGGGATTGTTCCCGATAGTTGCCGTGAGCAAGGTCTGTTTTGGCGGCTTCCTTTATATGCGATGTAATATGCTCACGATCGAAATGTACAGATTTATGTTCGAGAAGATCGGTACTCTTTCGGCGCATAATATCTTTTAGTCTCCGTTTTGCCTCATCGTCGATATTCAGAAAATCGACGAGGTGCAGATGTTGCGGTCCGGTCAGTATCGACCCGTGCTGTAATGCGGTAACGCCGCCGTCTTCCCTTGTGTAGCGTCGCTGTGCACTTCCCACAAGCTTTCGTCCTTCAAGTTGTATTTCATATTCGCTGCTTGCCGTAAAGCAGGATATCGAGCTTGTTTTTTTATAATGTTCACTAAAGTTCTGTCTTGTACCTGCAAATGCTACGTTATAGCCGGCATTTTTTAATCCCGAGACGAGAGCTCTGCTAATCCGCTCGTATACGTCGTTCACACTCTGACGCGTCGCATCGAGAACAACGCTGTACGTGATCTCTTCGGCATGAAACACGGCGCGTCCGCCTGTCGGACGACGGACCAATTCGTATTCCTCCCGGTGTAATGCTTCGACATCGACATCGTTCACCGATTGATGAAAACCGAGTGAGAGTGTATACGGTGACCAGCCGTATACACGAAAAACAGGTTGCTGTGTTTCCGGGAACCACACACGAGCGAGCCACTCATCGAGTTGCATATTTTCGAGTCCGCTCCTGTTGCCCGAATCGATGAAAATCCACATAGAGTCGATCAACGAACTTTTGCCGGTATTATACCGCGCTTGCTTTTCTGGATAAAGTCGATAATAGTCTCGACTTCCTGTATCTTATTTTCCATATCATGCAATTTCTGAAGGGCCTGGGATACATTCAATTTTGAACGATATATAAGATTATATGTATCGGCAATCGTTTGAATGGTGTTCGGACTAAAACCCCGCCTTCGAAGACCTATCAAATTGAGTCCTTCATATGCAAGCGGATGTCCGCCAGCGAGTACATACGGCGGAACGTCTTTGCTGACACGGAATAACGCCCCGATCATTGCGTGTGTACCCAGTGTTACAAATTGATGTACACCCGTTAATCCCCCGATAATGACATTATCCTGAATTGTTACGTGACCCGACAGGTTCACCGAGTTCGCAAGGATAATATTATCTCCCAGGACACAATCATGCGCTACATGCGAATAGGCCATCAGGAAACAATTCTTGCCGACTTTGGTTTTACCCGAAGCGGCAGTTCCCCGGTTCACGGTGGCACACTCCCGGATAACGGTCATATCTCCGATCTCTACTATCGTCTCTTCGCCTTTAAATTTAATATCCTGCGGTGGATTACCGATCATTGCACCTGAAAAAACACGGACACCGTTTCCGAGTCTCGTGCCGGAGGCAAGAACGACATGATGACCGATATCGCAATCATCTCCTATGGCAACATTATCTTCTATTACGGTGTAAGCACCGATTGATACATTCGATCCCAGCTGGGTACCGGGGTCGACAATTGCGGTTGGATGAATTTTAGATGACATTTTTTTGGGGTTTGATATGAGGTTAAAATCTATTCCGACTATTTTTTTTCACTTGTTTATGCCGTATTTTGACCGTTGCCGTTCGTTGTCTGGTTGGTTCCGACGGCCGGCTCATCGACTATGGCAGCCAACATATCTGCTTCGGCGACAAGTTTACCGTCAACGAACGCTTTTCCGTGCATCTGGCACGTCCGGCTTCGTTTGTTCACCATGGTGAGTTCATACACCAATTGATCGCCGGGGAAGACCGGTTTCCTGAATTTTGCATTGTTGATCCCCATAAAGAAGACCATTTTCCCCTCGGTGTTATCCGTACCGTTGAGCAACAATATACCGCCGGTTTGTGCCATACCTTCTATGATAAGCACACCGGGCATAACCGGATAACCCGGGAAGTGCCCCTGGAAGAACTCTTCATTTGCGGAGACATTTTTAACACCCACGATCCGTTCTTCAATTTCAAAGTCTATGATCTTATCAACCAAGAGGAACGGGTAGCGATGCGGCAGGATACGTTTGATAGCGTGTATATCGAACACGTATCCTTCTTTTTTCTCGTGCTGATATTTACTGACGAGTTTCTTTTGCCGGTATAACCGCTTTATCATTCGCGCGAACTCGATATTATGAGCGTGACCCGGACGTGCGGCGAGTATTTGCGCTTTCAGCGGAACGCCGATAAGCGCAAGGTCACCGATTAAATCGAGTAATTTATGCCGGGCAGGTTCATTCTTGTAGCGAAGCGTATTGTCGTTTAAAATCCCGTTGCTCCCCAGAATCACCGATCCGCTGATACCGATTTTTGCGGCAATTCGTTTTAATTCATCCTTGCCGAGGTCGCGGTCAACGATCACAATAGCATTATCAAGATTCCCGCCGCGAATTAGTCCCTGCTCGTAAAGCTGTTCTACTTCGTGAAGAAAGCAAAAGGTACGCGCCGGTGCATATTCCTTAACAAATTCCTGGTCCAGATTGAACAAACTCGTATGCTGACTTCCCAAAGCCGGATTCTGATAATCGACCATAATTGTCACACGAAAATCGTCGGTCGGGAGGGCAACTATATCGACTCCTTTTTCATCGTTTTTATAATACACCGTCTGATCAATCATAAGATAATCTTTCGGGGCATTTTGCTTCTCTAAACCGGCTTTCAGCAATACATCCACGAACGGTTGTGAGCTGCCGTCCCCGATAGGCGGTTCGTTATTATCCATGTCGATGATCACGTTATCGATCTGTAATCCGACGAGTGCAGCCATCACATGTTCTACGGTATGCACTCTCGCCTCACCGATAGCTATCGTGGTACCGCGTGAGACATCGGTGACAAAATCGATATCTGCCGGTATCTCGGGTTTACCTCCGAGATCTATTCGTCGGAATCGAATGCCGGTATTTTCCGGTGCCGGTTTAAAGGTCATATTGGTAACATTACCGGTATGGATACCGATACCGGTAAGCGTCACGGGGTGTTTAATTGTTCGTTGTTGAACTAACATATTAACTCGGTTAATTATTTATAAAAAAAATTATGGTGTCCCTGTCGCTTCCTTTGCTTTTTTCAACTGAGCAACTTCTTTCTGTAAATCCTCAATCTCTTTTAAAATTTCCGGAAGCTGACGAATAACGGCCTCGATTCGCAAGGCCCGGCCGTGTTCTTTGGCGGGAGAACCAAAATACGTTCCCGGTTTTGTCAGAGATTTTGATACTCCCGATTGTCCCCCGATAATGACATTATCTGTTATCTCGATATGACCGACGATACCAACCTGTCCTGCAATAATACATTGCTTACCCATCTTTGTGCTTCCCGAGATACCGCTTTGCCCGGCAATCACGGTATTTTCGCCAATGACTACATTATGCGCAACCTGTATGAGATTGTCAAGTTTTACCCCCTTACAAATCCGTGTTTCACCTAATGTAGCCCGGTCGAGCGAGCAATTGGACCCGATCTCGACATCGTCTTCGATCACCACAATGCCGGTTTGAGGAATTTTCGAATAACGACCGTCTTCTCCGGGAGCAAATCCAAATCCGTCGCTTCCGACAACTGTACCGGAGTGGATGATTACACGTGAACCGATTTTGCACCCTTCACGTATCGTGATGTTCGGGTAAAGGATGGTTTTTTCTCCTACATGAACATTATCACCGATTACCGTACCGTGCGCTATAACCGTCTCCGGTCCGACTGAACAATTTTCACCGATGACAACGTGTGCACCAATACGAACATGCGCGCCGATTTCGGCACTTTGTGCAATCACCGCCGTAGGATGTACACCGGGAGGAAGAATTTGAGGGGGAGGATTGAACAGCTGCAATACTTGTAAAAAGGCCTTATATGCATCTGCCGTCCGAAGCAAAACGGGCATCTCTTTCCGCTTCGGTAGTGCATCACCCGCAATGCTATTTGATATAATAACTGCCGATGCATTGGTATCAGCAAGGTACCTGAGATACTTCGGATTGGCTATGAAAGAGATCTGCCCTGCACCGGCCTCTTCGATTTTTCCGACACTATGTATAGAAATGCCACCATCACCGATAACTTCCGCCTGAATTTTTTCCGCTATTTCGTGTACGGTCATGATGGCACGCCATTTATTGCATATCAATAACTCGTTGAAGAACTTTTTGCGTCAGGTCCCACTTTTCGTTTGCATACATAAGCAATATATCGCCGCTTTGATCTAACACATAATCGTATGCTTCTTCTTCGGCAATCTCCTGAATCGCAAGGAAAATCCTATCCTGTATGGGGCGGATGAGTTCTTCCTGAAGGCGGAAGAGTTCACCATCCTGACCGAATCTCCGGTCACGGAACTCAGCAATCTGGCGATCGAGATCCATCAGCTCGCGCTCGGCATCCGCGCGTCTTTGATCGCTCATGATCAGTTTCATCTTATCGTACTCTTCAAATTTTCGCTGCCAGGTTCGCTGCATTTGTGTTAACTCTTCCTGCCACTCGCCGACTCTCTCATCTAACTGGCGTTGGGCTTCCTGCGCCTCGGGCAATTGATCCATAATTGCTTCCGAGTTAATATAGCCGATCTTTATCGATTGTGCGCCGGCAATCGCAGGAACAACCAACAGCACACACACAAACCAAATAATCTTTTTCATCGTTAGCACCGGACTCATTATGATTTTTCTTTATTGACTTCCGCGTTTCAGATAGTCGAGGACCTTGAACGTCACGTCAAAACGCGATTCTGCATAAAGCAGAACAGGCATTTCATCGGTTTTATCGAGTACAAAGCTGAGATTTTCCTGTTTCGCAATAGCTTCAATAGCCTCGATGATCTTTTCACGCACGGGACGGAAGATACGTTCCTGCTCGGTCAGGATTTCCCCTCCCTGGCCAAATTTTTCCATCCGGTATTGATTAATCCCCTGCTCAAGCTCTACCAAAGTCTGTTGTTCCTGAACCCGAGCCTGCTCTGTCATCATTCCTTGTTTCCTCTGGAAATCATCATACTTTTCCTGTAAATCCTGAATCCTTTGACGCAATTCGTTTTCCCATCCGATAACAATATTTTCAAATTGCCGCTGGGCACGTTGAGCTTCTTCGAACTGTGTCATTATAACCCCGGAATTAACAAACCCGAAACGAATCTGCTGGGTCAATGCATCCTGGTTGAACGCAAGATTGAGAGCCATTGCAAATGAAAATATCAGTAATCCGGAAAGCAGAGTTGTTTTATTTTTCATCACAGTATACCTTAGTTAGTTTATTTAAGAATGATTGTTTGCTATAAAAAATTACATCCCGCGACCGAACTGGAAGTGAAACTTCCATCCGTCAGGTGCACCGTCGCGCGGGAAGACATCGTCAAATCCATACGCATAATCAAAACCGATCATGCCGAGGGGTTGTACAAGCATACGTACACCGACTCCGGCGGATCGACGCAGGTCGCCAAAGTCTGTGCTTCGGAAATCCTGCCAGACGTTACCTGCCTCGACGAAGGCAAGTAGAAATATAGGAATAGGATTCAGTGTCGGCGCATATCGAATCTCGAGCGTATGGAGTGCCATCACTTTACCGCCAATTTCCTGATTATTACGTAAAGGTCCTATCTTACGATCTTCATAACCGCGAAGCGGTGTCACATTAAACTGTCCGATACCCGTCCCTCCCATGAAGAACAACTCAAGAGGTGGAATAGTCGTCTCTTTAGTAAATGGAAACATTGCCGAGGTCTTCGTCCTTAGTGATAATGCGAACTGATTGGAATTAAACAACGGCGTATACCAGTTTACCTCAAATGTGTGTCGATGAAACTCCACATTCCCCGGGAGTATCGGCCCGCCGGCTATTTCATTTGTGATGGCGACATTCGAACCCCGTGTCGGGAAAATAGGATTATCGATACTGTTACGACGGATGATTTGTGTAATACTGAATTGTGTTGTAACACCCGGAGGGAAGATATCCCTGCCGTCGATCACATCATTTCGTTGTCCCCGGACGATCCAATCGCCGCGGAAATAATCATCGGGCCACATAAATCTGCGTCCGAATCGAACGGATCCTCCCGTTTGCCTTAAATCGTAGAAGAACAGATACCGTGTATCATACAGGTTTACACCAAAAAGCGTCGGTGTATCGTACAACCACGGTTCGGTAAATGAGATACTGAAGGTACGGTAACTGCCCGCTTCGCCAAACTGCCAGTCGAATGAAAGCTGCTGACCGCCGCCACCGCGCAACGGACGACGCAGGTCGAAGTTATTAAAACTTAAGCCCAGTCCGCCGGTAAATCCCCAACCCTGTGCATACCCGACGGAGGCATTAAAAGTATCGCTCGATTTTTCTTCCAGATTAAAAATTATATTCACAGTCTCCTGATCTTCGAGATACTGGTCGGGCTGCATCGTTTCAGGATTAAAGTAATTCAACTGCTGTAATTCGCGAATACTCCGGATCAGGTTTTGTCTGGAATAAAAATCTCCCGGGCGGGAATAGAGCGATCTGCGAATGACATTCTCACGGGTTTTTGTATTGCCGCTTACGATAACCTGACCGATCCGGAATTGATTGTTTTCGCGGATGCGAATCCGTAAGTCGATACTATCGGGCGGCACGCGTATCTCTTCGGGTTCCGCTTGAAATGCCAGGTAGCCGGTATCCATATAAAGTGAGGCAACATCCCGTTGATTTTGGTTAAAGAACATGTTCTGTTCAAACCGTTCCGTGTTATAAACATCGCCTTTTTCAAATCCGAGTCGCTCCGTTAATTGTCTGTCCTCATAGACGGTGTTACCGATCCATTCGATATTCCGGACATAGTAACGGGGACCTTCATACACGGCAATGTAAAGATGCATATCCGCACCATCGTATCGTATTGAGTCGCTCACGATATCTGCATCGCGGAAACCTTCTTTCCGGTAATACTGGATGACTTTATCCAGACCTTCCCGGTACTCGGTATCATCAAACCGACCGCGCGACCAGAATTTCCACCATCGCTTGGTGCTCATGCCGAGCCGCCGCCGCAACCGGCTATCGCTTATTTCCTCATTCCCCTCGAACACGACTCCGCGTATACGAATATCATCTCCCTCGGTTATAGTATACTTCAGGATAACGTGATTCGGTCTGGCATCGGAAGCCGGAATAATTTCGGACTCTATCTGAGCGAGGATCCTGCCTTTCTCATTGTATTCCTTTTGCAAGGCTGCCTTAAAGTTATTTAATTGCTGAGGTGTCAGGACCTGTCCACGTGATATATTGATGACACGCCGGAGCTCTCTCTCGCGTAGTTTTTCATTGCCATGGAATTCAACACTTTCGAAGCGCGGATGTTCCCGGACCCTTAAAACAAGGTACACACCGTCAGCGGTCCTCTGTTCGATTTCTATCCTGATATCGCTGAAGATTCGTAATGCGTAGAGTTGACGGATAGCTTGTGCGATTCGGTCGCCGGGTATGGTTACTTCATCTCCGACACGTAAACCTGAATTTGCGATAATAGCGGAGACATCTGCAGTTATATTTCCTTCGACTGAAATTCCGAGTATGCGATAGCGCTCGGGTTGCTGAAGTCCTTGTGAAAGTCCCTCTGTCGGGAAGGACAAAAAATATACCATAAGAAGACAGAAAATCGAAAGGATATGCCGGCGAGATTTCACGTAGATCAGATTATTATCCCGTAATAGATTCAAATATTTTGTTTGCAAGACTCTTTTCGCCTCCATTTTTCCTCCTACGTACTTGTTCACTCACAAGACCGAAACGCCGCTCACGCTTTTGGAAATCTTTGATAGCTTCATAAAGATCTTTCCGGTGAAATTCGGGCCAAAACTTCGGGCTTATATACAACTCTGCATATGCAAGCTGCCAGAGCATAAAATTACTTAACCGGTACTCACCGCTCGTGCGTATAAGCAAGTCGGGTTCCGGCATTCCTTTGGTTGTCAGATGATCGGCGATGAACGATTCATCTATATCATCAAGTTCAATCTCGCCTTTTTGAGCTTTCCGGACAATGCTCCTGACTGCTTGAGCAATTTCCCAACGGCTGCTGTAACTGAGAGCCAGGTTAAGCGTTAAGCCGGTATTATTCTTCGTAATAGATATCGCCTGAGCGAGTTTATCCTGAACCTTGACCGGAAGTTTTTCGATATCTCCGATGGCTGTCAACCGAACGTTATTCTGATGCAGTTTATCGGTTTCATTTTGGAGCGAATTCAATAACAGCCGCATTAAAGTCGAAACTTCTTCCCGCGGACGGTTCCAGTTCTCCGTCGAGAAAGCATACAGTGTTAAATGGCCGACTCCTAGTTGACCGCATGCTTCTACTATGTCCCGTACCGAGCCGACACCCTCATTATGACCCGCGACACGGGGTAAAGAACGCTCGGTTGCCCATCTTCCGTTCCCATCCATTATAACGGCAATATGGACAGGAATGTTACCCGAAGAACGCAGTCCCTCCTGAATTTTCTTGTCCTCCGCCGTCGGTCTGTTCGGCGACCTACGTTTCAAAATACGTAAACCTCACTTCTCTTTTAACTTGTTAGACGTTTCCATTCATTGCTTTGTTACATTTCAAGAATATCTAAATTAAAACATTTAGTAAACAAAGTCAAGGAAATAATTACCGGTTTTTTTATCTAAATCCTTGATTTTCAACAAGGTTAGGTAAAAACAGCTCCTTACATTTTGGGTTGTTTGACTTTTCATTCATTAATATCTATATTTTTTTGTTTATAGCGTATTTAAAGATAAATATAGATTGAAAGGGAATTTATGAAAGGAAAACCCGGTATGCAAAATTTGATGAAACAAGTACAGAAAATGCAGGAAAAAATGGGTGAGGTGCAGGCTCAACTCGAAAATAAGACAATAACCGCTGAATCCGGCGGCGGTATGGTAAAAGTGACGGCAAATGGCCGTCAGCAGATCGTGAAAATTGAAATGGAAAAAGAAGTCGTCGATCCGGAAGATATAGAAATGCTTGAGGATTTGATTGTTGCGGCGGTCAACAAAGCGCTTGAAGAATCAAATGCTTTGGCACAGGAGGAAATGGCAAAGGTTACAAGCGGTATGCTGCCGAACATCCCGGGCATGAAATTCCCTGGAATGTAATCAGGTATGATCTACACCTCACAAACTATTGAAATTTTAACCGATCACTTATCAAAGTTGCCGGGTATTGGAAAGAAGACCGCCCAACGTTTAGCACTTTTTATTCTTAAGCTGCCGGATGAAGAAGTCAGATCGCTTGCACATACATTAATTGAATTAAAAGAAAAAGTTAAGTACTGTTCGGAGTGTTCGAATATTACCGAAGTAGATCCTTGCATGATCTGCAGTAACCCAAAACGCGACCGGTCTATTATTTGCGTGGTGGAAGATCCGAGAGATGTGCTTGCTATTGAACGGACAAATGAATTCAACGGATTGTATCATGTGCTCGGCGGCTCTTTATCACCGCTTGACGGGATAGGTCCCGATGATCTGAAGATACAGGCATTGATCGACCGGTTACAATCGGTGCGATCCGATGATCCTGTCCGGGAAATAATATTAGCACTCGACCCGAATGTTGAGGGAGAAGCAACGACGATATATCTCAGTAAGCTGCTCCGGCCATTCGATACGACACTGACACGAATTGCGCGGGGTTTACCGATCGGCAGCGACCTGGAATATGCGGATCAGGCTACACTCGCCCGCGCTCTCGAAGCACGGGTGCCGTTAGATTAGAACAGTCCGTTACGATAGCATATATGCAAAATATAAATCTACATAGTGCGTTATGTATAGCGTTCATCCTGCTGTTCATATCCTGCGATATTTTTCAGCCCCGTACACCGGAAGAACCCGGTGAAGCTCGGGGCAATTTTATTCCTCCGACGACTCCGGAGATAGTTATCGAAAACTTTCTCAATGCAATCAACGAACGTAACACCCAGCACTACGTGCAATGTCTCATCGATGCCTCATTCGCCGAAAAAAAATTTATTTTTTTACCGACACAGCGGGCACAGATACAATTCGGGGCATTGTTCGATGAATGGTCGCTTCAGGAGGAGCGAATGTATTTTGAAAATCTTATATCGAGTATCCCCGGAAATTCCACGCTCAATCTGGGATTGCAGGATGGCTTGTTCGAAAGTCAATCGGCCAATGACGCGGTTTATATAGCATCCTACCGGCTCGTTGCTCAGCATACGAATGAGGGGTATCCACATTATATATTCGAGGGTACGCTGCGCTTCGAAATGATTACCGATCAGTCGAACAACTGGGCAATTCACCGCTGGGCGGATTTTCCCGGCGGCGACAA
>SLQE01000107.1 GCA_007131635.1 Bacteroidota bacterium
ATGTACGGGAGCTTCTTTCAACCGGTATGCATGGCATCGCCGTCATCAGTGCCATCTGCTGCGCATCCGATCCGGCTGCCGCAGCGAGAGCATTTATGGAAGCAATCGGCACAGTCCCGGGAATACGCAGAAATTAACATACCGGTGATTTCTATTTGATCGACTATTACCTATATTTTATGTATATTACTTAATCTAATGCTGAGCAGAGACCGGTTGGAATAAATCTTATGCATTACCTTTCTATATAACACCATAACAAGAGGCAGGAGCATATCAAAACATTACAGGGAGAACCATTATGAACCTTAACTTCCCCGATTATATCAAAAGCAAGAAAGTAAAAAAATGGATTCTGGAAATTGCTGATTTAACAAAACCGCAGGATGTACACTTCTGTGACGGATCACAGGAAGAATACGATAAATTATGTGAATCTCTTGTACAAAGCGGCACGTTCAAAAAACTTAACCCCGAAAAAAGGCCGAACAGTTATCTCGCGCTGTCGGACCCCGAGGATGTCGCGCGGGTCGAAGACCGCACTTTCATCTGCAGCAGACGTAAATCCGATGCAGGCCCCACAAACAATTGGATCAACCCGAATGAAATGAAGGAGCGATTGAACAAACTGTTCGACGGTTGTATGGAAGGCCGTACAATGTACGTTATTCCATTCAGTATGGGTCCGCTCGGTTCACCCATTGCACAAATCGGTATAGAGATCAGTGACTCTGCGTATGTCGCAGCTAATATGAGGATTATGACACGGATGGGGAAAGAAGTTTATGAATATCTGGATACCGACGGGGAATTCGTACCGTGTGTTCATTCTGTCGGAGCTCCGCTTAAAAAGGGACAACAGGATGTATCCTGGCCGTGTAACAAAGATAATAAATATATTGTGCATTATCCCGAAGAGCGTTCTATCTGGTCATTCGGCAGCGGTTACGGCGGCAATGCTTTGCTCGGAAAGAAATGCTTCGCGCTGAGGATAGCGTCGAATATGGCACGCGATGAGGGTTGGCTTGCCGAACATATGTTGATTCTCGGGGTGGAATCCCCGGAGGGAAAGAAGACATATGTTGCGGGAGCATTCCCAAGCGCGTGCGGGAAAACAAATTTCGCCATGCTTATACCTCCGAAAGCTTTCGAGGGTTGGAAAATAACAACTGTCGGTGACGATATTGCATGGATTAAACCGGGACAGGACGGTAAGTTATATGCCATTAATCCGGAAGCCGGATTCTTCGGCGTCGCGCCCGGCACATCATATGCCACCAATCCCAATGCAATGGAGAGTATTAAAGAGAATACCATCTTTACAAACGTCGCGCTTACTCCCGAAGGCGATGTCTGGTGGGAGGAAATGACGAAAGAACCGCCCCCTGAGCTGACCGATTGGCGCGGTAACAAATGGACCCCCGATAGCGATAAACCGGCTGCTCATCCAAATGCACGCTTCACCGCACCGGCGAGACAATGTCCCTCGATCGATGAGAAATGGGAGGATCCGGCAGGCGTACCAATCAGCGCATTTATTTTCGGAGGCCGTCGCAGCGAGACCGTACCCCTTGTTTTCCAGGCAGTGAACTGGAACTTCGGTGTTTATATGGCAGCAACTATGGGTTCGGAGACAACGGCTGCCGCTGCCGGGGCCGTAGGGAAAGTCCGAAGGGATCCGATGGCGATGCTGCCGTTTCTCGGTTACCATATGGCAGATTATTTCAATCACTGGTTACAATTCGGCAGAGTCAATCCCTACCACCCGCGTATGTTCTTTGTTAATTGGTTCCGGAAGGATGTGAACGGAAAATTCATCTGGCCCGGATTCGGAGAAAATATGCGTGTCTTGAAATGGGTCGTCGATCGTGTCAACGGCTACGCGCATGCGCTTGAGAGTCCGCTCGGCTGGATGCCGAGATATGATGATATCCAATGGGACGGTCTGGAGTCGTTTTCACAAAAACAATTCAATGACTTGATGACTATCAACCGGGAAAACTGGAAAGAGGAAGTCATGTCGCATGATGAACTATTTGTCGGAAAACTGTATGATAAACTACCGAAAGAGTTCATCCATATGCGTGAACTTCTTATGTCAAGTCTCTGGCGATCGCCCAAGAAATGGGGACTTGAACCGGAGGATATACCGACCTGATAATCACGTATCGTTAACAATGTACATCCGACGGCACACGCGATTGATCGTGTGTGCCGTTTTTCATATGATGAAACCTACAAATATTTTCATTACAGGGGGAACCGGTTTATTCGGCAGCGCACTTATCGAGCACTATCTCATACACGAGCCGGACGCCAAATTCTACGCACTGGTGCGCGGCGGGAATCCTGCCGATACCCGTTACCGTCTGTTGGAGCACATAAAGAATTCCCCGACATTCCATCGGGATATGGTATCCGATTTATCTGATCGGGTAACGGTGATGAGTGGCGATTTTACTGATGAAAATTTCGGTCTGCCGTTATCGATGATACAGGAACTACAAAACAATATTACCGATATAATACATTCGGGTGCTACGGTAGACTTCGGACTGCCGCTTCCCGAAGCCCGGAAGATCAATGTCGATGGCACAAAACATATGATCGATTTTGCACTGCAATGCCGGCAATTGCAATCTTTTCTTCACATCTCCACAGGACATGTTGCGGGGAAACGATCCGGCACGATTATGGAAACCGAAATTGGAACCGGTCAGGGTTTTCTGAACAGTTACGAGCAGACAAAAGCGGAAGCCGAATTGCTGATTCATACATACATGGATTCAATCCCGGTGACCATTCATCGTCTTACCACGGTAATCGGCGACCGGGGAACCGGTCATATCAGGCAATTCGGATTTTTTCATAACAGTGTGAGATTACTGTCTCAGGGGTTTATCCCCTGGCTCGCCGGAGATAAAAATGTCCACCTCGATATGATACCGACGGAATATCCGGTAGAAGCCCTTCATTATTTACACAGGAAGAATTTTAAACCGGGCACAACCTATCACATTTGTTGCGGTCCGGAAAAATCATTTATGCTCGAAGATTTTATTCGGGAAACGGTTGAGTATTTTAAGATCATCATGAATAACCCGTCGCTTACTGTCCCGGAAATAGTAAGCCGGGAGGAATTTGATAAAAGAATTTCCCGATCAAACAGCGCCCGGTTAAGCGCCGTTATGCATGCGCTCAGCACCTTCATCGGCCATCTGACGTTACCAAAGGTATTCGACCAGACAAACACTCACCGTGATCTTGCCGGAAGCGGGATCACCGCACCTCCGGTCAGATCATATTACTTTAAAGTGCTCGATGAGTGTAAAAGGAGAAAGTTCGGGAAGTTGTAAATCTTGTCTATGCTATCGGTAATCTGATTGTAAAAGTTGTTCCGCTGCCCTCTTCACTATGTACACCTATTTTTCCGCCATGTGCTTCGACGATCCACCGCACAAGGGTTAATCCCAGTCCTGTACCCCGATGCACTTGTTGGTCCGAGTCGGAGACCTGGTAAAAAGGTTCAAAAATACTTTGTATTTGGTCTTTTGGTATACCCGGGCCGGTATCTGATATACTCAATTCGAGTGTTCCGCTGCCGGTTCCGTATGTAATATGAATTTTTCCTTTTTCGGGTGTATATTTCAACGCATTCTCTATCAGATTGAACACTACCTGGCGGATCCTCCCCGGATCGCACCGGACTACCGCTTGCGGACCCCGTGCAAGGACAACTGAAATGTCCTTTTCTCGGGACAGGAGCAACACCTCATCGTATATCTCTTTTATCAAAGTATGAAATTCAGTTTCCCGTATATCAAGATTCATAGTATCCGCCTGCAACATACTGATAGTCAATAGATCATTGACAAGATGATGTATCCGGATTATTTCATCATATGTCGATGCAACGATGTCTTTCAGTTCATCGAGTTCCACATCCGATTGCAATCCGCATTCAAGTTGGTTCCTGATAATCGCAAGAGGCGTGCGCAGTTCGTGAGAAGTAAGGGAAGAAAAATGGAGAATGTGTTGTAATCTCTTATGACGATTCTTCATAAAATTATATACCGACACCACTGACGATGATAGCTGATCGTCTGCTTTTATTTTTATATCCGCTAAATCGCAACTCAACGGTCGCGTTTGTGCTTCTCTGATTACTTCGATGAGAGCATCTATGGGTTTCGTTGTCGATGTCTTCTTCCCGGGTTTACATATCTCCCGGAGAACCTTTACGAGCTGATCGGGCTTATATGGTTTCTGAATAAAGAACCGGGCTCCGGCTGTCTCTATGGCAAGTCTTGTATTCGGGTCACCGTAACCCGATGCTATTACCACAGGGATATCCGCACCGCTTTCCCGCATCCTGATAAATGTTTCATAGCCGCCAAGCCGCGGTAAGCCTATATCCAGGATTACGGACGAAAGGTTTTCTCTCTCACGCTCAAATATTTCCAGTGCCTCTATCCCGTCCGCTGCCTGATGCACCGTATACCCGGCCGCTGCTAATTTCTCTGCGAGCAACGCCCGCAACGTTTCTTCATCTTCAACGACCAGTATCGCTCCCGCACCGATCACTTTTTCTTTTTCTTCCGTCTCCGCTTCATCCCGGTCCGATTTCAGTTCTTCTCCAAACTGTAATAACGGTATATAAACCGAAATTGTGGATCCTTTTCCGGCTCTACTCTGTATTTCTATAAAACCGTTGTGGCTCTCCACTACACCACGGACTACCGATAAACCCAAACCAATGCCCTCGCCTATATCCTTCGTCGTAAAAAACGGCTCGCATATTCTGTCCCGGATTTCTTCATCCATTCCGGTTCCCGTATCACCGACCGTAACACGCACATACTCTATGTTCTTTACCTCCGCAAACCGGGACCGTAGTTCACCGCCACGGACAACACCGGAACTCACCGTGATCGTGCCTCCGTCAGGCATGGCATCACGTGCGTTGAGAAACAGATTGAACAGTACCTGGCCAAACTGATCTCTGTCCGCACGAATAACAAGCCCACGCGAATTGAGATCAACCGAGAACAAGACTGTCTGCGGAAACGTCTCCATTGCCATCCGAATCTTTTCACGGATAACCTCGCCAACGGCAACATCGCTGTAACGAACGGGTGTCTTCTTTATAGACGTCATTAACTGCTGAACGAGACGCGCGCCACGCTCTGTCCCTTCAATGATTACCCTCACAAACTGATTGAGCTTCTCCCGCCCGATCT
The DNA here is from genome assembly GCA_007131635.1 of Bacteroidota bacterium. Taxonomy (GTDB): domain Bacteria; phylum Bacteroidota; class Ignavibacteria; order T3Sed10-11; family T3Sed10-11; genus T3Sed10-11. The sequence goes on from SLQE01000107.1 coordinate 5,241, forward strand.
CAGGATCTTCAAGCATCGATGCATACCCCATAATGACACCGAGAATATTATTAAAATTATGGGCTATTCCGCCTACCAGGACACTCAGACTATCCGCCTTATTCAAATGACGAAACTTTTCATCTAGCTTGTTCCGGTCCGTATGTTCGCGCATGACACCGACCATACCTATCGGCTTGCCCGATGCATCATTCACAACCGATGTCGACACATAAACAGGGAATTCCGTCCCGTCTTTCTTTCGATGGACTGATTCCCCTTCCCATCCGGTCGTCTGAGAGAAGGTAAACACCTCTTCAATGTCTTCTTTCCCGTGCCCTGCCGGCCACAGGATATCGACGGGCTCTCCGAGAACCATCCCGGCATCATAACCGTACGTAGCACAGAACGATTGATTCACAAAGATAATTTCACGAGAAAGACCGATAATAATGAGCGGATCGTTGATGCTCTGTACAACGTGTTCGGATAGTCCGGCATGGCCAACGATTTCTGCCCGGCCCGTAAGTTCACGCGAACTGACCAGAATTCCCTCTATGGATGCTTCATCAAGAAGGTTTCTGTATGTCGATTCGATGTTGATCCACGAACCGTCGGCGTGACGAAACCGGTATGCTATGTTCCGGGATGCGCGGGGTTGACGTCGGATAGCGACAAACGCATCAACGATTTCCTTCAGATCTTCAGGGTGGCAAAAGCTGAATATGCTCGTTCCGGTTCTCGGTTTATTCCCGCGGGCACCGAAGATACGGATTGCCGCAGGCGATTCATACCGAATGACACCGCGGTCATCGACAATACTTATTACATTCGATGTATCGGTCAGAAGAAGATGGAGACGTCTGTCACGCTCGCTTATTGGTTCCTCCGCACGCCGGTCGGCGGCACTGTGAATACCTCGTTTCAGTTTATCGAGCTGTCGCCGAAACCTTTCGATCCTCTCAAGTAACTCTGAATGTTGTCCTGACCCGTTTGTCATGTATCGATCAATGTTTATAATATTTCTTTCATAGGTGCGTTCGATTGTGCACCTGCATATTACATTATTTTACGCATCCGGACTGTGCTCAAAGTCAACATTGACCTCAGATGTTGACATACGTCACACTGATGATATTTTACTGAGTTGAAGTTGAAAATGAAGCGTTCATATTCCCGGGAGGGAGATCTTGCAGAAAAATATATAGTAATGAAGAAATGTTATGTTAGGAAATAAAGGGGAGACATCCCATGTATTACGCTTGAGGTAAGAGTATCACCCGGGTGGGTGGATTGTTAGATTGAGTGAAGAGATTGTCATCTTTCGACGGAGTTTACCCCGCATCAGCGGGGCTGCCAATGACACGAAGGCCATCACACTCAGGCTTCGACTCCGCTCAGCCTGACACCTTACGCCTCGATGTATTATGTCATTGTTATTATAAATTGTCACCCTGAGCGGAGTCTGGCGTAGCTACCCCTTCGGAGGAGGGGTGTTGATAGCGTTGGCGCTTGCGTCATTGCCAGCGATACCGAAAGCACAGAAAAGGATTACATTAAAGTGTACATGAACGTATTACGTCATCCTTGCTTATCGATCATCATAAAGCCCTGACCACGCACCGTATTAATAAGCTTGCGTGGATGTCCTTTATCGATTGCCTCACGAATATAATAGACATAGACATCGACAAGATTGGTGCCGGTGTCGAAATTATATCCCCAGACTTGTTCCGCAATCCGCTTTCTGGTCAAAACTTGATTTTTATTGCGCAGGAAGAATTCTAATAATGAAAACTCTTTCGGAGAGAGATTAATTTCTTTTTCTCCCCGCGTCACCTTCCGGTTCTGTATGTCGAGTAAAAGATCATCTGCTTTAAGGACTTGACCTGATGAAACCTCAGACCGGCGTAAGATCGCCTCAACTCTGGCAAGCAATTCACTCGAATCGAATGGTTTTATAAGATAATCATCGGCTCCCAGCCGCAGACCTTTTACGCGATCTTCAACGGCATTCCGGGATGATAAAATAAGAACCGGAGTCTCATTGGATTGATTGCGGATTTCATCCAGGATATCAAATCCCGATTTATTCGGCAGATTGATATCGAGTATCAGAAGATTATACTCATTCTGAAGAATTTTATTAACTGCCTCGACGCCGTCGTGCGTGAGGTCTACAGCATATCCCTCACGTTTCAGATGATTCTTAAGCGATCGCGCCAGCTTTTTCTCATCTTCAATGAGTAGTACGTGATGTTTCCCGTTATTGGTCTCCCCCATGGATACCCCTATATATGTTGGTACAGAAAAAAGAATGTGTACATCTATCCAATCATTGTGTTAAAGGTAAATATACAACAGACAAACGATAACAGCAAATCACTGTGATCTGGGACACTAAATAAAATTCACGAATATCTTAAATAATATTCATAATCTAGTCTTCAGATAACTGACGATACTTCTCCCGGTAGCGTTCAAACAAATTCTTTTGCTTATCGGACATATCAATCTTTCTACCCTGGATAAACATTTGCTCGATGTTGGATCTGAGATCGAGTACATCACCGTCGGTCAGTATCAGAGTTGCGTCTTTACCGACTTCAAGCGAACCGATCCGGTCCGACAGGCCGAATATTTTTGCCGGATATAACGTGATAGCTTTTATCGCCTCCTCTGCGGGTAATCCGAATCCAGCCGCGGTTGCAGCGTGATGCCGGAGCCGCATTGCACTCGCGGAACCGTATTCACCCGCAATGGCGAATTGTATACCCAGGTTATGCAAAATTGCTGCATGGGCATAGATCTCATCATACCCTTGCCATGGACTGCCGGGGCTGTTTAATACAGAGGTAATAATAACGGGAATATCCTTCGTAACGAGCTGATGGGCTGTATAATGCGCATCTCTTCCTCCAAGTATAATGATCCTTACATCCTCAGATTCAGCCCAGGTTATCGCATCTTGAATTTCACTTTCGTTGTTTGCCTGCACGACGACGGGAATCTCCTGCTGTAACACGGGGATCATCGCTTCCCATCTCATATCGATGCGCTGTGCCGGTGAAGCAGCACGTGCGTTTTTATATGCGCGTGCCTTTACGAATGCTTCTTTTATTGCCTTCAACTGATTTCGGGCATTGTTATTATCATCGGTGATGAACGGCCAGTTTATCATTAACCCTATGGGGGCACGCAGTGTCATTCCCTCCCATGTCCACCCATCCATAAGCATTGCGGCGGAAAGACCCGGGATAGCACCGCCGCTTGGTGAGGATATTGTCACCCCAATCCCGTGTGATCTGGCAACGGGCATATGTTCGCTTTCCGGATGGAATGCCTTCTCTGCCCGTACATTCGGGTTGATCTGCCCGAATTCGTTAAAATCGGAGGTAACGTCGACTGCCCCAATCTCCGTCAAACCCATGTTGGTGTACGCGTGAATGAAAGCCGGGTACAAATATTTTCCCGAGGCGTCATACTCCTCTGTGCCATCGGGAATCTCAATGCCGTGACCTAATGCGGTAATTTTACCGTCTTCAAAAATGAGGGTGCCGTTCTCGATGACATCACCCGAGACGGTAAAAATCGTTGCTCCGGTGATTGCAACGGACTCCCGTTGTTCGGGTGCGGGTATCTGTGCATAGAGTGCCGAACACACGAATACTATAATGCCAATAACGCCTGCTGAATGTTTAATGAAATGCATGATGGTCCTCCTTACAAGAATAATCTTCTGAAAAAGGTGAGATCCCTCCGCGCCGCGCCTGACCCGGCCGTTCACCCGCACCGATCGCGGATAATGCATGTTGAATCAGTTTTGCGCGCTGTTCACGGATCTCCTCACGTGCGCGGGCATCTTCTTCAATGTCAAAATATTTTCTCCCATCGACCCACGTTTGCTCAGCCCTGGTATCGGTTGCGAGAGGATGCCGTTCCCACAGCACGAAATCGGCGTCCTTTCCGGGTTCCAGCGATCCCACACGGTGATCTATACCGAGCATTTGAGCCGGAAATAGTGTTATCATCGAGAGCGCGTCTTCTTCGGGAACTCCGGTCTGCACAACCTTCGCGGCTTCCCAGTTCATACGTGTTGCGAGTTGCGTGTTATCTGAATGGATTACAGTTAACACACCTTGTTCATGAAGTAATCGCGCATTATAGGTTGTAGCATCGTACGCTTCAACTTTAAACGCCCACCAGTCGCTCCACACGGCGGCGCTTGCACCATGTTCACGAAGTGCCTCTGCAATTTTGAATCCTTCAACCGTATGCTGGAAAGATTGAATTCTTATCCCGTAATCCTCGGCGACGCGAAGTAACGCGAGTATCTCATCCTGACGGTAACAGTGTGAATGGATGTGACGTTCACCCTGCAAGATCTCCAGAACGGTTTCCAGACGGTGATCCCGTCGGGGCGGTATGGCCGATTGATCCTGTTCCCACTGTTTCCATGCTTCCTCGTATTCCAAAGCCGCCTGAAATTCATCGCGTATGATTTGCTCGACGCCCATACGGGTGTTCGGGTATCTCCGTTGATCGCGTGTGACATTTTCTCCGAGAGCGAATTTTATCCCCTTGGGTGCATCATCGATAAGCAGCTCATCCGGCAATGCTCCCCACCTCATTTTTATAATGGCATTCTGCCCGCCTATTGGATTGGCCGATCCGTGCAATGAGTTTGCGGACGTTAATCCCCCTGCAAGCAGGCGATAAATCCAGATATTATTGCTATCTAAAACATCCTGTATGTTCACTTCCGCCGTTATGGCATTACCGACTTCATTAACGCCGCCGGCGATACTTGTGTGAATATGTGCATCGATTAATCCCGGCGTAACGTGCTTACCCTCTGCATCAATCACAAGTGCGTTTGAGGGCGGACTTATATTCCGTCCGACACTCACAATTTTACCGCGTGTGATCAACATATCGGCATTCTCAAGGACACCATCCGGTCCCTGTGTCCAAATAGTGGCATTCCGTACCAGCACATGCTGCGGTTGTTCGGGTGTATGCGGTATCCCGTACTCCATTGCCGGATAGACCACGGATAGATCGACCGGTTCAACTTTACGATCGGATTTCTCACGCTCCTCCCGAACATACGATTCCTGTCGTTCGGCATGCCAGGAAAACCAACTTCCGTCGGGCAGCGTGCCTGAACCGTACACCTCCGTTTGAGAAACCGTCCCGGACATGACGATCTGACCGCTCACCTCTATAGAATCGCCGGAGAATCCTACCGACAGACGCTGGAGATCGTAGGTAACCGGCTTTAATTCTATTTCTTTTTCAGCGACGGTCAATGTACCGCTTAGCCGCGGGTGCTCTCCTGTTATTTTCATCGTACCTTCCAACGACGGCTCGGCAACCGTAAATGACCAGGTACCGCGAACGTCGATATCCGGTATCGATTCCACTTCAAAACGTTTACCATCCACCCATACATCCAGTACTTTGGTGTTGGATGAAAAAATATCACCATTGGTTACAACAATATTTGCAATCTTACCCCGCTCTATCGTTCCAAGTTTCGTTTGCATGCCAAGCAACTGCGCCGGTGTCGTGGTCATAGCTGCGAGAGCCGCTTCTTTTGATAAGCCGCGCTCGACGGCCCGCCGTACCCGGGTAAGAAATGTTCCCTTATCATCGAGCTGATCAGCCGTGAATGTAAAGGTTATGCCCGCTTGCGACATACGTGCCGGGTTGGCGGGAGCATCGTTCCAATGGCGAAGTTCTTCAAGAGAAACGCTCCGTGCTTTTTCGGGAGTCGATACATCCGGCGGGGACGGGAAATTCAGGGGAAGAATTACCGGCAGTCCGGTAGCTTTCATTGCGTCGACCCGCTTATATTCATGGCCGCTCCCGCGTACCCACATTGCCAGTGAATATTCTCCGGCTAATTTAGATGCACGTAACAATGCAAGTTCATCCGATGTATCGAGAATGACCGGTTGTTTGCCCTGAACGACATCGGACAATGCTGCAAGTGCGATATTTAACTCCGGTCGCTGTTTGCCTGAAGGACGGCGGGCGTATGCCTCGTGTGCTTTTATATACCAGTCTGCATCGGAAAGAGTTTGACGGATAAGTGCAATAGAGCCCATCAGTGAGGTTGGATACCGGCCGCCAAGTCTGTTCGACCGGTTGAAAGACATATTTTGAGTGACATTATCACGAAGTATCAACTCATTTCCGGTTCCTTCACCGAGAGATATGAGTGCGCTCCGTCCGCGAAAAATACCTTCTCCCGGCGCCACAAGCGCGTTTGTGAAACCCTGAGAACGAAGTGCCGATGCCTTCCGGTTATCGGATGTAAACACCATAGCGGCATCGATGAAGGGTCTGATCTGTTGATTCCAATACAAAGCACCCTCGGCTGTTTCTTCGGAAGCAATTTGTGCCGCTAAAAAAGACCTGAACTGAGCCGGTACCTGGCGCAACAGTACCTCGACACCTCTTCGTTCGCGATCCGCCTCTGGCTCCGGTATCCCGATATCACTATACAGATCGATGAAGCCTGCATATATCGTATGGCCTGACAGATCCCAGATCTGTGCATCACCGGGCGGTACCACGTTGGCACCGGCTGCTTCAATGACGCCGTCCCGGATAATGACTGTTCCATTTTCTATGACATTACCCGGACTCACGATAATTCTCGCGTTGCTGAGCGCGTGTACATTAGGTGTATTATCGCGTAAACCGATAACGGGAGATGTCTGAGCGTCGAGTATGAGTGAAAATGTTATTACACATACAAGGATACTTATTAGCTTTTGAATCATACCTCCTCCGGTTGAAAGAATGGGATAATAAAACATTACATATTTGACGATATTTTTTGCAATAAGTTTACTGGTTTTCTATATATCGATAATTATTTTTATTGGTACAGGTCCGACGACTTCCGGTTCTGCAGCTGCCCCAGAACGTAGGTCATATCTTCGGGCAGTTCGGATTCAAAAAAAACTTTTTCTCTTGTGTCCGGATGTATAAAACCGATTGTTTTCGCGTGGAGTGCCTGACGGGGGAGCCGTTCCAGTAAATTATTTATGAACGCTTTACGCCGCGGCGTAACACCTCCATACACGATTCTTCTGCCACCGTATGTTGGATCGCCGAACACGGGCTTCTTCTCGGATGCCAGATGAACACGAATCTGATGTGTTCTGCCGGTCAGCAGTTTAAGTCTGAGCAGACTCAAATTATCGAATTCTTCGATAACTTCATAATTGGTGATGGCCAACTTCCCGTCGTCAGTCACTGCAATTTTCTTTCGATCCGATGTACTGCGCCCGAGACTTGCTTCGATGGTGCCGCTTTTCGTGCTGAACGATCCCCAGACAATCGCCCAGTATTCGCGGTCTATAGAGCGGTCTGAAAACTGCTTCGCAATGAATCGAAGTGCAAATTCGCTTTTTGCAATGACCATCAGGCCTGATGTATCTTTATCGAGACGGTGGACTATGCCGGGGCGCAGCGGATCGTCGGTTTCCGCCAGATTGGACTGCGTATAATAGAGCAGCGCATTAACCAGTGTCCCGCTGTAATTACCATGAGCGGGATGTGTGACCATCCCGGCAGGCTTATTCACGATCAGAACTGATTCATCTTCATATATAATAGAGAGTGGAATATTTTCAGGTTGTGCAGCGGGTGGATCGGGCCTGGGGAGTGTAATTGATATTTCCTCACCCGGTGTGACAATGTGGTTAGCTTTTACCGGGGCGCCGTCAACAGTGACATATCCCTGTTTGATGGCTTGCTGAACCTTATTGCGGGTTGCGTTTTCGATCTGATGTGAGAGAAAAACATCGATTCTTTCTTTCTGCTTACCCGGGGGTACGGTGATATGCATACTTGATTTCTTCACATTCAGGACACTACCTGTTAGAGGCTTTTTGATTCATTTGAATCATTTCGTTCGTGTTGAGCATCACGTTCATCCATCGGTTTTGTTTCGTCTGCTATTGGCTCCTTTTCCTGATCCCCGGGTTCAGCCTGCTGTTGGTCGGGCGGTTTTCCGTCTTGCGGATGTGTTTGAAATGCTTCACGATGAAATATGAGTAAAAGAATCACACCGATAGTTACCGATGAATCTGCAATATTAAAAACCGGCCATCGCGCCATCTGATAGCCGAAGACATTGATATTAAAGAATACCACATCGATGAAATCCACAACGGCACCTTGAAAAAGCGGAGCTTCGCCGTACAGTACCCCGTAGAAGACCCTGTCGATAAGGTTGCCGAATGCACCTCCGAGTATAAGCGCAAGCGGCAGGCGCACCCGCAGACGTTCGTGTCGTATTGTATAGAGATACCAGAAAATTCCGATGCTGGCGATTATGGAGAACATGGCAAAGAACATCTTTCCCCCGAAATCTATGCCGAAAGCCATACCCGGATTTTCGATATACGTTAAACGTAGTATGTCTCCGATCAACGGAATTGTCTGACCATAGTCCATTCCCTCCCATACAATACCGAGGAAAGGAATTGAGAACCCCTTTACAAGAACTTTTGTGATCTGATCAAAGAAGACTATTCCCAGTGTAACGTAAATAACTTTCAACGGCTCGTTTTCTCTCGATTATTTAGATTTACTCTGCTTAGTTTTGCAGTCGAAGCACTGCTGGGCTACCGGTACTGCTTCCAGTCGCTCTTTATCGATGAGCTTCCCGCAATCACGGCACACGCCGTACTCATTATTTTCAATACGTTGCAGCGCATCTTCAAGATAACGGAGATATTTTCCCTCGCGGGACGCGAACATGAAAGTAATTTCCCGGTCCATTTGCTCACCACCCTGATCCGCCATATGGATCGAATATGATGAATTTTCACCGGTGTATTCACCGGTTGAAGTATCCATTATACTTTCACGCAGTGTCGCGATTTCTTCCATTATTTCTTTTTTCTGTTCAAGAATTATACTCTTGAAATGATCAAGATCCTTCCTGGAGAACCCCTTTATGGAAGCTTTTTTCGGCGCCGCGGTTTTCTTTTTTGATCTATCTGCCGATTTTACCGGAGTTTTCTTTGTTTGTGTCTTCTGCTTATTTGTTGCTCTCTTTGCCATCTCGTCTCCTTTACGGCTTTTATGATTATGTTAATTAAGTAAGCGAACAGGTTCGCACCGCTTTTTCTTTCGTTATTCTTTTACAGTTTCTACCATTATCCTGCAATCGATCCCATTGATGGATTGCGGTTGCAGTTTCTCTCCATCCGCATGAACGCTCGTCAATTCTGCGGCCAGAGTTTCAGTTTTAATGTAATCCCGAAAATCTTTCAGCGATCGCTGTAATAATGTATCATCGGTCTTATAGAAGATACGAATACGGTCGGTAACTTTAAACCCCGCCTCCTTGCGCATGTTCTGAACCCGATTGACAAACTCCCGTGCAATTCCTTCGGCACGCAGTTCATCGGACAGCTCCGTATCCAGCGCAACCGTAACGACATCGTCCGATTCTACGACCCATCCTTTAATGTCCTGTGTCGTAATATCGATATCTTCACCTGTAAGCGTAACAGTATGACCGTCTATCTCAAACAAGATCGAGCCGGTATTTTCAAATGTAAGGATCTCATTCGCAGTCATATCCTTTATCCGCCCGGCAACCTTCTGAACTATCTTTCCGAATTTCGGCCCGATCGATTTGAAATTCGCTTTTGCCCCTTTATTAACTAACCCTGATTCATCGGTTGCAAACTCGATTGCTTTCACGTTAATTTCTTCAAGAATAACGCGCTCCATATTAACAATTGCATCTTCATCGACCTTTGTACGTGCCGATACAACGATGCGCTTTAAAGGCTGACGCACTTTAAGATTTGTTTTTGAACGTATAGAGCGAGCGAGATAAACCACCCGCTGTGCGAGATCCATTTTATGCTCCAAAGTCCGGTCAATGATCGAGGTGTTTTCTCCCGGGATCATTGAAAGGTGTACGGACTCTTCTGCTTTGATGTTACCGGCCGTTACGAGATTCCGATAGAGTATCTCGGCAGTAAATGGTGCAAAGGGAGCAATTAATTTTATAATGCCGACGAGACATTCATAGAGAGTCTGGTACGCGGCAGTCTTGTCGGTACCTTTTTCGCTCTTCCAGAACCGGCGTCGGTTCCGCCGTACATACCAGTTCGATAACTTATCGATAGCAAATTCCGACACTGCCCGGGCCGCATGGGTAACGCTGTAGTCATCCATATAGCGGATATATTCCCCGTACAATGTATTCAGCTCAGAAAGAATCCAGCGGTCTATTTCCTGTCTGTTTTCGACCGGAACTCTCTCCTCATCGCCGGTATAGCCATCGATGTTCGCGTACAGTGCGAAGAAAGCATAGGTATTCATCAAGGTACTAAAAAATCTCCTCTGTACCTCACGCAATCCTTCTTCATCGAACAATGTCGGACGCCAGGGCGGACTCGTTGTCACAAGATACCAGCGAAGCGTATCTGCGCCATAATGATCAAGGATCACAAACGGATCAACGGTGTTGCCTTTGGATTTCGACATTTTCTGACCGGTTCTGTCAAGAATCAACTCATTGACAAGAACGTTATGAAATGCCGGTTTATCGAATAGAGCCGATGATATTGAATGCAGCGTATAGAACCAACCTCGAGTTTGATCGATACCTTCGCATATATAATCCGCGGGAAAATTTTCCTCGAAGATTTCTTTGTTTTCAAAAGGATAATGCCACTGGGCAAACGGCATGGATCCCGAATCGAACCAAACATCGATGAGTTCCGGTACACGCTTCATCTCACTTCCGCACTCACACGGAAAATACACCTGATCCACATACGGTTTGTGAGGATCGAAAGATTTTAAATCGATCTCTTCCTCTTTTCCGTCAATCCGCCGGACACCCCCGGCAAGCTCTGCCAGACTGCCTATACTTTTTTCCTTATTGCAGTCGGGACAGACCCAGATCGGCAGCGGCGTACCCCAAAATCTGTCCCTTGATAATGCCCAATCTTTATTTTCCGCCAACCAGTTACCGAAACGTTTAGAACCGACCTCCGGGGGTACCCAGTTAATTTCGTTGTTTAATTCGATCATACGCTGGGCATAATCGGTAGTCCGGATATACCATGACGATCTCGCATAATATAACAGCGGCGACGTGCACCGCCAGCAATGCGGATAACTATGGGTGATCGTTTCTTTCCTGAACATCAATCCGCGCCGCTTGAGGTTCATAATAATATTATGATCGGCCTCTTTCACAAACTCGCCACGGAAATCGGTAATTTCCTCGGTGAATTCACCCGACTTATTCACCGGTTGTAATGTCGGTAAGCCGTATTTTTTCCCGACCTGATTATCATCTTCACCAAACGCAGGTGCAATATGTACGATCCCCGATCCGTCTTCGGTCGTAACGAACTCGCCCTTCACGAAATAATATGCTTTCTCTTCGACCGGAATATAACTGAATAATGGTTCGTACTCTTTTTCGAGCAGTTCCTTTCCTTTGAAGGTCCTGACTATACGGTAGTCGGTATCGATAACCGAAAGCCGCTCTTTTGCCAGGATCAGATATTCATCATGCAGCTCAATCTTTACATAATCAACTTCGGGATGCACGGCAAGTGCCACGTTCGATATTAAGGTCCACGGTGTCGTCGTCCAGACGAGGATATAGGTTTTCTCTTCACTCCTCAATTTCATCCGGACGTAGATGCTTGGATCCTTTGCATCCTGATATCCCTGCGAGACCTCGTGCGAGGAAAGCGGTGTTTCGCACCGGGGGCAATAGGGCTGGATTTTATGGCCCCGATAGATAAGACCTTTTTTATGATACTGGTCCAGTGCCCACCATACCGATTCAATATATTCGCGCGTACAGGTCACGTAGGCATCGTCCAGGTTGATCCAGTATCCCATCCGCCTTGTCATCTCTTCCCAATCTTTCAGATAGGTAAAGACCGAATCGTAGCACTCTTTATTGAATTTCTCTATACCATACTTTAAAATTTCATCTTTATGTTTGATACCGAGTTTCTTTTCCACTTCGATCTCTACCGGCAGCCCGTGGGTATCCCACCCTGCTTTACGGTTTACTCTGTACCCGCGCATGGTCTTATACCGGCAGACGAGATCTTTCAACGTACGACTGACAACGTGATGTATGCCCGGTTTTCCGTTTGCGGTCGGCGGTCCCTCATAGAACGTAAAAACGGGATTCCCGGAACGCGAGAGAATACTTTTTTCAAAGATATTATTCTTCTCCCAGAACGAACTTACTTCGGTTTCGATATCGGTGTGGCTTACTTTATCTGTCAGTTGTTTGAACATGTGATACTTACTTTCTTCCGATCAATGATATGATACATATGATCGCGGTTAAAATGATACTTAATAAGATACCGGTTCCCAGCGGAAAATAAAAACTGAAATTTTCCCGCTCGATTTTTATATCTCCGGGTAGTTTACCGAGAAACGATATTTTGTCCGAAAAATGAAAAGCGACTCCGATTGCAACAATAATCAACCCGGCTATGATTAAAACTTTCCCTAACGATTGATCCATACCTACTGCTCTTTCAGATGAAACGGATTAAAATCGGTCTTAATATCGTATACATCCACCCTTTCGTTTTTCTTCAGAAAATCAACTGTTTTATATGTCAACGGCGTTGCAAAGACTTCGAATAATACCTTAAAGATATAGTTCGATACAAAAACCGAAATCAATAAGGTTACCGGCAAAACACCCGTAAACGCAATCGCGATAAAAATCGCGGTATCAAGGGCCTGACCTATGGCTGTTGATCCAATGGTACGCACCCATAAAAAGCGCCCTTTTGTGAACACTTTTAATTTCGCGAGCGTGAATGAGTTCAGGAACTCGCCGATAAAATACGCAGTTAAGCTGGCAATAACGATTCGGGGGGTTAACCCGAGAATCTTGTCATATGCCTCCTGGTGTTCCCATCCCGCAGCAGGTTCAAGCGCTCCGACTACCAATAACGTGACAGCCATAAGGGCTGCGCTGAAAAAACCCGTCCAGATTACTTTTCGTGCTTTCCTGTAACCGTATACTTCCGTCAGTATGTTACAGAAAATATAGCTCAGTGGAAATAACAGTGTACCGCCATCGAATGTAAAAGCCCCAAGCTTCACAATTTTTGTCGAAGCAACATTGGAGATCAGCAGGACTGCGACAAAGAGTCCCAGAATAATATCATAATACTTAAGCTGTTTGTCCGGAAG
>SLQE01000317.1 GCA_007131635.1 Bacteroidota bacterium
CCGATCGCGGTCAACATCATATCTTCCCGGTCAACTTCGTATTCGTCGAATAATATAAGATTCGGATGCAGCAGTAAGGTTGCCTGTACATCGACATCACGTCCGGTTGTATTCGCGATGGATATCCGGCGAACGACCGCCGGTTTATCGTGCGGACAGTATAATTGCTCTTTTACTTTACATCCACCGGCATCCCAATCGATCACGATTGTCGGTATGTGATCCGGATATTCCCAGCGAACGGTTGCGTTACCGACGGACGGTTGGTATGTTTGGTCATGTATCCTGACACTGAGCCGGGAATTCTGTAATCCCCGTTCGGGATGGAACAGGAACGTGCTGACTTTTCGACCGAAACGATCCGATGACATTAACAGCATACCGCAATGTGTACCCGACTCGGCTACGCTGCATTTTTGAATAGCCGCTATTATGTGTCCGTTCCCGAGAAAAAAATACTCTGTTCCCGGATTGTTTGATTGATAATCGTGATGAATAAACTGTTCGCGTGCTATGCGTTCCTGTGATTGTCCAAGAAGCGCAGGATACACTGTGGCAGCTGCAATCGATCCGGCCCCGACATATTTAAAAAATTGACGCCGTTTCATAGAACACCTTAAATAGTGATGAATTAATAGGCTTTATTGTAACCTAATTTTCGTGAAATTGCTTCGCCTTCTCTTTTCAATACTTTAACCAGATAATCGATTTTCTTCCTGTTATTTTTCACCTGATTCGTCTGAATTGCGGTCATTAACGAAGCAATGACCCGTCCGGAATGCTCGAAAATCGGTACGGCCAAGGCAATTAAATCATTTTTATATTCCCGGTCACAGATTGCGAAGCGTTCCTCACGAATTTGTTTTAACTTCTTTTTCAATTTCGCGGTTGAGGTAATTGTTTTTGATGTATATTTTTTCAAACCCTTTGTTTTAATAAGTTGATCGAGTTCCTCTTCGTGCATCCCGGCGGTAATCACCTGTCCTGTTGCCGTACAATGAAACGGAGAACTTGTTCCCAGGCGTGCCACGATCCCCCATACCTCCGGCGTATCAACACGATCGATAATGATGATTTGCTTGTTATTACTGTCCATGACCATGAGATAAAAACTTTCTTTTGTTTCGTACGAAAGTGTTACAAGATGAGGATGCGCAATGCTTTTTAGATCTATTTTATCCAGGGCTGCATTCCCCCAATCGATAAGTTTCATGCCGAGCGAAAACACCTTTCGTTCACGATCCTCGCTCACGATCGAGTAACGCTGCATGGTAAACAAGATCCTGAACAGTGTACTTTTTGGAATATTTGTCCGGTGAGCTAACTGTGCCAATGAAACTCCGTTTGGGGATTCGGATAATATTTCAAGGATCTGGACTGCCCGATCAATTGCAGGTACTTTATAATCTAATCCCATAATTAGGCCTCATTATTATACGAGTAGGTATGATTATACATCGGCGACTGCCGATGCAATATATTTTTTTATGGTTTCAATATTTTGGATTGATTTCTCCACGAGCGGCAGCACGTGTGTTTCTATGGTAATATAAGGAACAATCCGGTCGTCGATGAGCGCCTTTATCTGTCCCTTCCAATCGACTAATCCTTCACCGATCGGGACACATCTCTCAAGCGCGTGCGAATCGGTATCTTTTGCATGCACATTACCGATATATTTTTTAAGTGCTTCGTATCCTTCCGGATAGGGTTTTTCTCCCGTCCCGATCGCGTTTGCCGGGTCCCAGTTTGCCCGGAGAAACGGAGAATTGATTTCACCCAGCAAATGAGCGGAATTGCGTCCGGTGTCGAACCAAAATCCGGGCTCATTCTCTACCAGCAGGGTGACATTGTTTGCCCTCGCCATATTCTCGGCTTTTGCCATCAGATCCATGACTTTGTCTTTCTGTCCGGGCAGTTCCTTCTCATCCCGCTGAAAGCCAAACACGATGACCTTTTTGACGCCTATTTGCGCCGCCAATTCAAGCGTCCGTGGAAGAATATGCTCAAGTTCGTGTTTCAATTCATTGAAATGCGAGATAGGGAGTTTAAAGATACCCGGTGAAAGCGCCGTATAGGTGATGTTATATTCATCTTTGAGCTGTCCGATAAGTCGCTGGTCAATTTCGGGTATTGCGGGTATTCTGTTCGGTCCGATGCACCGGATCTCGTACTTTTCTATTCCCCACGAGGTTCCCAGTTCAATTGCCTTTCGAATATCGCCATCGATTTCATCTGTCACAATTGCAAGTTCAAGCATACTATCTCCTTACATAACGTTACTCTTCTTTTTGAATGTCGAGACCGCGATCTTTTATCTCTTTTTGATACTTTGCCCAGGATTTCTTTTCAGAGAGTCTTCCGAAGTAAAACATCGAGCCTCCGAATACTACCAGAACCGTACTCAATATCAGGAATGCCGGTTCTTTGGTTCCTTCGATCGGAAGGAGATACAGTAGCAATATAAAGGCACCGATGAAAATTGTATTCATGCCGACCAGCGGAAATGTCGTTGTCTCACGATCACCGCGGGCATACACCTCTTTTGCAACATCCACCGGTGTATAGAGCCGTTTGAAGAATTTCTCTACCTGTTCACGATCCTCGACCGATTCACGGGCAAACAATTTGGCAAAAAATATCGTGCTTGCACCTATTATAATGACGAGTATCGGTAAAGTTACCTGGACGAATGTGCCTCCGTCGTTTTGAATGTTCGTGACTAATAATATATACAGTACAACCGAATACATAATCGATATAAAGGTCAGCTTTCGTCGATCTTCTTTATACAGTGTTCCCAGATATCCGGATGCGACAAAGATAACAAATGAGATAACCCCAACGAGGTATATCTGCGGTCCGAAACCCCATCCGAGTAAAAATCTTGTAAGTATACCGATGTAGAGTCCCCAGGTAATAGACGCAAATGCACCCCATCTCGGGACCCACTTAAATATCAGTCCAAAAGCCACCGGAATGGCGGTCGGTAGATTGAATAGCGTGAAGAACGCCATCATAATATTAAAAATACCGAGCTCACTATGCACAAACACCAGAGCAAATCCCATGACGATGATACCCATTAAAATTGTTGCAAACCTACCTACCCTGAATACTTGCTGCTCCGTTGCA
The DNA here is from genome assembly GCA_007131635.1 of Bacteroidota bacterium. GTDB lineage: Bacteria > Bacteroidota > Ignavibacteria > T3Sed10-11 > T3Sed10-11 > T3Sed10-11. Next base: position 3,136 of record SLQE01000317.1, read on the forward strand.
TCGGGATTGAAAGCATCTCTGTACATATCACGCGCTATGATAGCTGAAACAAGGTTATACACGGAGCTTAACGCACTCATTGTCGCGGCAAGCAATGCGGCAAAAAACACCCCTATCAAACCAACCGGTAATACCTTCATACAAACGGCAATGAAAACCAGATCCTTTGGTTGGAACTGCTCACTGAAGAAATCCACCTGCGAAAGATCAGGCCAGAGAACGCTGGCAACGAGCGGAGGGATACCGAATATGAATGGAAATGTAAGAAAAAGTACACCCGCCAGTTTACCGACACGTTTTGCCGATTTTTCATCACGCACGCTATAAAACCTCTGAGCGCCACCCGCAGCGACTCCAACCGTAGTAACAAGAAAAATGCCAAGAAGATAGTGAAAATCATAGTGTACGTTATTATAGACGTGATCAAACGTAAGAGGAGGGATATTTCGTATTAATTCCGGCAGTCCACCGACCAAGGCAAGGCTCATCGGGACGACAACGATAGTAACAGCTAAAAGAATAACAAATTGCACAAAGTCCGTGATATTAACCGCCCAGAGTCCTCCCGAAAACGTGTAGACCAATATTATCGAACCGACACCGAGAATAATAAATGTAACGTCTAACCCCAGCGGCGCGGCAAGGATGCGTCCTATCGCTGCTAATTGAACGCCGCCGGAAAGAATGAACACGAATGCTATGACCCAGCTCAATAATTGCTGTGTAGTGACGTTATAGCGTGTGTTGGTATATTCCACCGGAGAGACTACCCTGCTCCTCCGCCATCGCGACGCGGTAAGTTGCGATCCGATATAGTACGCAAACGCTCCGAGTCCGAGGTAGAGCAGAGCAAAATAACCGGTTGAATATACAAAGCCGGCAGCGCCTGAAAATATCCACGCGCTGAAATTCGTCATATACAATGAGACACCCGATGTCCACCAGGGAATCTTATTACCGCCGGCAAAATAATCATTCGTATTTTTTAATCGATTGAGAAAGTAAAACCCGATACCGAGCATAAGCGAGAAGTACATCGCAATGACCACATAATCGACAACCTGGGGAGACTTCATGGATTGTTCCTTGTGCAAAGAATATATGTTAGACCGGCAAGTATTTTCATACCACTATGCAATGTATTAGTGATGACGATTTATAAAGCCTGTTCCAATAAAGAGATAGGTTTTATATATTAAACATCGTTTAATATATAAATAATATAGCAATCTCATATACTAAATTCAAGACTGTGTTTTCCTTTACCGTCGTTCTCTTATGGTAACATTTTTGAAATCAAGATCGCGCGTTATACCGCCCGCCGTCATTCGCAGCGACTCGCTCCCGACCTTCGCCTCCATAAACCTGCTCCTGAATAAATAGTCCGTCGCAAAATCTACCACCGCACCATTCAACACCCGCGCACCGTCGTAAGTGAAATCAAGCTCGTCTCCGCCTGTCGTCGTATAACGAACCCGCAACAACTCACCGGCATCCTCCACCACAACCTCACGGCCTGCCATCACCTCACGAAACTCCTCAAAAGATTCATAATCGTCCTGCGATACCACCTCCAGGATAAGACCGTTCCTGCGGTCATAGCTCCGTAACCGCCAGTTGATATCCTCTTCGATCCATTCGTACGGCTTCAGCGGATAGTAACCGATATACACATTCCCTCCTTCACACACTATCCAGCCGCTCTCATCTTCTACGCGACGATCAAGTGTCTTCGGGAAAAATCCATTGATATGCTGATGCGATACACCTTCATCGATATCGAACAATACAATGATCGCGTTCTGGTGCTGCATCGTCTGCGTATACGGTGAACTGCCTACCCATTTATTCGGATCCTGATATTTTGGACGAACCCGTGATATGCCGTCGAGGAGTATTTTCAGCGGCTCGGGGAAAAACTTCCCTACCTCATATTCCGAATAATACGGATGAATAGTAAATATCGTATTATTAGGCTTATCGGAAACAAACGTCACATCCCACGTATGCTGCTGGATCGGCTGCGCGATGCCGCCGGCAAGCGAACCAAGGGCGAAATCTTTCGTCATATACGTGTATTTATAGACCGGGGGATTCAGCTCATCACCGAAGCGGATAACATTGCGAAGACGTTTCCTTTCAAGGTGAACATACGGCTCGCTGCGGTCGGTGGCTATATGGTATATGACCTCCGGTACTCGGTATGAACTCAGAGCAGGACCC
>SLQE01000009.1 GCA_007131635.1 Bacteroidota bacterium
CGCTCGGCAATAACCGAGGCATCCTTCAAAGCAACGTGTTGATTCCATCGATAACCCGTGTCCAGAAAACCGATAACAACTCCGCTGCCGGTAATACCCGTATCGTGAAGCACATCTATCCCGTGCATTTGAATTTGTCTCGCGGACTGTCCGTAGTAATTATCTACATGATATTGTTCGCCCTGAAGCACAGCATCGTCGCCCGTATCGGGTATCGGCTGCGGCCGGAACATCCGGGCAACCGGTTGGATGGATTTTACGAATGGGAGAGCGTGTATGTTCTCAAGGTGTTGAGCGGTAGCGGGCACCGACACGGCATTGAGCCATCGGGACCGGATCGTTATCGAATCAGTTATCGAGTAGATTGCCTCGGCATATCGTTCGGGTACCGGTTCATTTTCATAAATATTTCTTTCGACAGTATCGATCGGTTCACGTACACCATTCTTATCAGTGAAGAAAATCCAATACCGCTGGTTTTCCTCACTCTCAAGGGAAATGCTGCACACGGCGAAGATAAAAATGAGTATTACCGTCCCACGCATATCGTTACCCCGGTTATTAAAACAGAAAAACTAGAAATGTAATATATCCCGCCAGAAGTAATAATCCTTCCGCACGATTTATGACAAAACGTGTCCGCATAAAAAGAAAAAGCACAAACGAAAAAACGATCATGACAGGGAATTCATAGATGCGGGATGACGGTTCCACGGATATCGGATGAATCATCGATACCCCGCCGATGACAAAAAGAACATTAAAAATATTGCTTCCGATTATATTACCGAGTATAATGCCGGAACTTTTTTTCAAAACTGCCACGATCGTTGCTGCAAGCTCCGGAAGCGAAGTACCAATCGCAACGAGCGTAATACCGATGACAAATTCCGAAACACCGATTTCGCGGGCGATCGTAATACCCGAGGTAACCATGAGGTGTGATCCGCCAACCAGCAATCCGGCACCGCCGATTATAAAAAAAATATTTAAAATCCTTACAGACCTCTCTCCTCTTTGGTGGTATAGTAGATCTGCGTCCGGTACTGTGTCAGTTTTTTTAATGAGATACCACGTAAACACAACGATACCGCCAAACAGGAACACACCATGAATAAAACCTATAGCATCACCAAGTGCAAACATATATAACAGGCCCGATGAAAGAATGAGTACGGGGTAGTAGAATATGAGTGCGCGTGTACTGACATCAACCGGCCGCAGCAATGCTGCGATACCGAGGATGAGTCCGATATTAGCGATGTTGCTGCCGACAACATTACCCAGGGCAATATCGCTGCTTCCGGATAAAGCGGATATGAGGCTCACGATAAATTCGGGTGCGGAGGTCCCGAACGCAACGACCGTCAAGCCGATAATAATCGGCCGGATACCGAATATTTTTGATATATGAATAGACCCGCGTACCAGTCCTTCAGCCCCGAGATAGAGGAGGAGAACACCGAGGAAAAAAGTAATGACGGAGAGAATCATTGTTATCCGGTTACGTCGAGGAGCTTTTGCACTATATGAATAGGTGCGACACCGTCGGCTTCGGCATTAAAATTGGTCACGATCCTGTGCCGCAGTACAGGACCGGCCATCGCACGCACATCATCAATATCAGGTGTGTGGCGTCCTTGTAAAAGGGCGCGGACTTTTGCTCCGAGAATCAGAAATTGTGAGGCACGCGGCCCGGCACCCCAACTCAACCAATTATTTATGAAGTCGGGTGAACCGTTCAACCCGGGACGCGTAATGCCTACCAGTTCAACCGCAAATTTGATGACATTATCGGCAACCGGCACCTTTCGTATGAGATCCTGATATTGAATAATTTGTTCGGCATGCAGTAACTGATGCAATTCGGCCTGATAGGTGCTGGTTGTTGTCTTCACAATGTCAACCTCTTCTTCTCTGGAAGGATAATCCAGCCAGAGATTGAACATAAAGCGGTCAAGTTGTGCCTCCGGTAATGGATACGTTCCCTCCTGCTCAATCGGATTTTGCGTTGCAAGCACAAAAAACGGTTCTTGTAATACATAGGTTGTACCGGCAGCGGTCACCCTGTGTTCCTGCATTGCTTCGAGCAGTGCGGATTGTGTTTTCGGTGGAGTCCGGTTAATTTCATCGGCGAGTACGATATTGGCAAATACCGGTCCTTCGACAAAGCGAAAATGCTTCCCTCCGGTTGAAACATTCTCTTCGATGATCTCGGTACCCGTAATATCGCTCGGCATAAGATCCGGTGTAAACTGTATGCGCGAAAATGTAAGATCCAATACCTGCGCGACGGTTTTTATCAATAAGGTCTTCGCTAAACCGGGAACACCGATCAGGAGACAGTGTCCCCGTGCGAGCAAGCTTATCAGCAGCTGATCAATTATCTGCTCCTGTCCGACTATAACTTTCGCTATTTCTTTTTTTATGTTATTATATGCTTGTGCTACTTCACCGGCAAGTTGTACATCGTCTTTCTTTTTGGTCACATATGCCTCACTTTACAACCTTTTTTCCCAGTATATTTCATCGCGTAAATTATCGATCAACCGTTCGAATTCGTTCTCCATTTTATATTGCATTGCAAAACGTTCGAGGAAATGGTAATCGCGGTCGAAGTCGATTTCACTCTCGGGGGTTCTCTTTATCAATTTAATAATCGAATAACCGTATTCATCGCCGAGATTGATCCTTGCCGGTTCGCTGATCTGGCCTTCTTGCAGTTCAGCGATAACCCGACGGATATCGGTTTCGAGTTGTTCGGTCGGCAACGTGCCGAGTGTACCGCCAAACGGTGCCGTGTCGGTATCCTGTGAGTATTCCCCTGCAAGATCCCCGAAAGATTCTCCTTCCATCACACGGCTCCGGATTTCGTTCAGCTTGTCGATGGTCGGTCGATCGCTTTCTTCACTTCGCTCAATCCGCAGTAAAATATGACGGGGCCGCACCGAATCTCCGCGACGCTCTTCAAGTCTGATAATATGAAGTCCGAATTGTGTCTCAACAATTTCCGAAACCTCTCCCGGTGACATTGCGAAAACCGCTTCTTCAAATTCGCGTACAAACAGCCCTCTTCTTACCCAGCCAAGATCACCACCGCGTTCGGCGGTACCGGTGTCGACTGAAAATTCTCTCGCCAGTGCCTCAAAATCAGCGCCGGCCAGAATGCTGTCCCGTAATTGCTCTGCACGGGCATAGGCATCCGCACGGACATTTTCATCTTCCTCGGGCATGATAAAGATATGAGCGACTTCGACCTGTTCCGGTACCGGGGGTAATTCGGTCCGGTGCTGTTCATAAAATTCACGTACCTCACGTCTGCTTACATTGATCGTTTGGAACGTTTTATTCTGTAATCGCTGCACAAGTAATTCTTTTCGTATATCTTCACGCATTTCACGCCGAAGCCGCGGTACGCTCATTCCCATCTGATCGGCAACCTGATCGATAGACCCGTAGACCTGTTCAAATTGACGCATCTGATTGTCAAGCTCCTGCTGAACCTCAGCATCAGAGACAATAACACTGTCCCGGATCGCTTTTGCCAGCAGCAAACGTTTGTTGATCATACTCTCGAGCATCTGGTCTTTCAATAACGGCAGCTGCTGCTGATCGATCCGCTGCTGCATCGCATACATCTGCGCCTGATTGTTCAATTCCGATTCGAGGATGATCTCATTATCCACAACGGCAATTATGCGATCTGCGACAGTCTGTGCCTGCAGCGAAATTGTAACGAGACCGATTAACCATACAAGCAGAAAAATTCTTAAACACCTCATACAACCACTCCCTCTCTTTATTATAATGCATAAACAGTACATCGATATTATTATTGCATGACAGCATCAACACGCTGATCACCGATGGTTACATCAATAGGAAATTTCCGGCGAAGATCGAGTAAAAGCTCCTCATACCTTTCCTGACGCTTTTCTATAACAAGTCTTTCTTTAATTTCGTTCGAGACGTAGTCGATCGGATATGCAGTTCCTGCCCGGATGGATCCGTGATGATGCACGATATAAAAACCTGTCGACGCGGAAACAGGAGACGATACGTTACCGACACCGAGCTGCCGGACTGCACGCCAGATTTCCGGAGGGTACAGATCGCGCTCACGGTAATACCCCCGTTCACCTATCTCGAGAACAGTACTCACACGAACTTCATCGTTCAGAATTTCATCGAGAGCAACACCCCAGTCTGTACCGCGAACAACTGTATTCCGGAACGATGCCGCATCATTTCTTTGTTCGAATAAAACATAATTCAATTCGACAACCGGTTGATCCGCGATGAATTCATCTTTATGCTCTTCATAATACGCCTCGACCTGTTCGTCGGTTACATCGGGATATGTTCTTCCGTACACTTCATCTTCGAGTAATGCATTGATCGCAAGGTGTCGTCGTACATCCTGAAGAGGTTTGAGAACCCTGTCGCCACGATCGAGGCCGCGGCGGCGTGCCTCCTGGTACAATACTTCCGACACCAACCATTGATTAATATACTCACGAACCAGCGCTTCGTTCAGCGTGCCGGAGATATCGAGTTTCTCGGCAATCATTTCAATTGTGAGATACTCATTATTGACCCTGGCTACATAGTTTTCCGACACCTCTTTTCTTTCGCAACCGCTTAAAAATATCATTAGTAACGATATGACCAGCCATCCCGTCGACCGAACACGGTTCATTTCTCCTCCGCAGCAAATGCTTTTTTTAAATTTTCTTTAAACAGCTCCACCCGATAACGTTTCCGAAGGTTTTCCACCCATTCCTCCTCCAGCTTCTTCGCCATCATATCCTGGTACTCACCCGTCACCTGTGCACGTGCCTCCTCGAATGTTTTTACCCGGGCCTGATCACGATCAAGCGTTTTCACGATAGCATAGTGATTACCCGATTGAAAAGGTTTGCTCACTTCACCGATCTCCTGGGAAAATCCAACCTCCGACATCTCATCCCGGTCGGCCTGAATCATACCGGTAACACCGCGGTTCCTTCTCATACCCGCTCTGACGGTATGTTGAGCTGCAAGTTCTTCCATGTCCGCTCCGTCGATTATTTCCCGGTATAATTCCTGCGCGAGACTATCAGTCCGTACAACGATCTCACAAATATTCACCCTATCCGGGAAGGTATAGCGTTCCTTATGTTCTTCATAATATTCCCTGAGTCGTTCCTCGGTTAGATCGATATTTTCCCAGACCCTTTTTTGTTCTATATAATAGATTAGTATACCATCACGATACTCTTCTATCTGGTTGGCAAATTCCGGGTATGATTTTTCGATATCTTC
>SLQE01000182.1 GCA_007131635.1 Bacteroidota bacterium
CCGACTGACGATGGTACAGATTTCTGGTACTGGGGTAATCCGGCATTTAATCCCGTACGCGGCACGTATTTCTTTTCGTTCTACGGAAACGGCAGATATTATTATCACCTTGCTACCGGTGCTGACGGGCCGATGCCGCACTTAATGCAAGCAGAGCTTGATATGATAAAAGCCGAAGCTCTCATCAGGACGAATGGATCGAAAGATAGGATCGCCGAGCTTATCAATATTACCCGGGTTGGCCGTGGTGAGTTAGAACCACTGGCAAATAATCTCGATTACAGTGCATATATGGAATATATGATGTACGAGAAGAATATCGAAACGGGCTGGACTTATTGCGGACGGGCATATTTCGATCGTCGCGGTTGGGGAACACTGGTCAGCGGAACACCGCTCCATTTCCCTGTCCCCGGCTTCGAACTTGAAATCCTGCTGCAGCCGATCTACACGTTTGGCGGAGTCGGCGGAGATGCGGCAGCACCCAAGGTGCAACCGCAGAGTCTGCAGGAATCGATGAGAATCGACGGTTCACCCAGGTAGGTAATATCAATCTTATATTTGTCCTACCGGGATAAAAAAGCCACCACGGGAGTTTCCTGTGGTGGCTTTTTTTTAGTGTGGAATAATTTCACGGAAATTGGTATACTTTACAATGTACCACATTACAATCAGTTTCAGGAGATGAAAACATGAAGAAGATAGCCACACTTATTATTCTTTTGTTGATAACTATTATTTACGGATGTGCATCGATGCGAGGGACGGGTGCGGCAACGACATACACTCAATCTATCGGGAATGCAACTGAATTTGATGTTAAACAGAAAACCCATAGGGTACTCGTGGAGCGCTATAGCTTCGATATCGTCCGGTTTACCGAATCATCCGATCTCATATATTTCGAGACCGATTGGCGGGAGCGGCTTCCGCTGGATGATGAGATTGCCCTCGGTGTAGAAGCAACAAGGAGTCGGATTATTATCGAAGCCCGTCCCCGGACCCGGACTTATTTTACCGTCCGATTCAATGCCGAAACTATGGGGAGATTTACCGGCAGCGATACGTGGGAATATATCAAAGTAACAAACGATTTGAGAGCATATATGCGTGACATTGCACGGGATCTGGAAAGAGAATTGGATTCAGGTATCCGTTTGTATTGACGTTCAATGGGTTATGAACAACTCCGTTTGCGATGCCGGTTTATCGGATTGAAAAACGTAAGCCGATCTTGAATACGCCGTAATGAACCGCCGCATCGGATACAAGGCCGATACCGTAGCGAACTTCGAAATACATCGATCTGCTCGTTGAAGATACGAAGTCGTAACCGATCCCTGCGTGGACCAGAACGGCGGAGTCCGAGAAGCCGTCTTCCCGTGAGACGATTACAAACTCTCTTTGCTCTAAGTCATATTGCCGGACAATCACATCTTTTCGTTCTCTTGCAATGATGCCGGCGCCTGCAAGGGCATAGAGGAAGTCTCCCTTATTAAAAGTCAGAGCGCGGTACATTATATTACCGGTTACGGTAATTGCGGTCGATGGGTCCCCGTTAATGTTAACATCCCTTCCTATCCAGTCACGATATTGAGTATAACCGTAGGTATCGAAGAGGAAGTAGTTATAATCGGCTAACCCGGCGATAACAATATTTGACGACAGAGTGTAGCCGATACCGGCACCACCCGTAAAACCCCACTTCCAGCCCCCGGTGAATTCGTCAGGCGCGAACGGCTGTAGTAATCCGCCATTAACCATGATATTCATCTGGCCCGGTACCTGTCGTGCGTTGCCGGAATTCGTTATCAGTAGCAGAACTGCAAATAGTAAGATGATATTTTTCATAGTATATTCCTTGCATATCATACGATAAGAGAGCGATACACTAATATATGATTTTTTCCCGAATTTTTCATCAGATGAACAATCCACCTGCCTCGTTATCCCCCTATTTCCCGTGCAAACGCACCCCAGAACGGATCGACCTGCGGGTGTTCGAGCGGTTTTTGCTGTCCGGCTTCGATGAGTTTCATGCCTTCCCCTGCGGGTACAATTTCACCGATAACTGCCGCGTCGATATTTTGCTCTTTCAGCGTTTGCAATGCTTCATCGACTTTATGTGGTTTACAGGTCGCAAGCAGAGTACCCTCGCTTATGGATATATACGGATCCATATCGAACAGTTCACATATTTTTGCGACTGTCTCTGAGAGAATGATCTTTTCTTTTTCCACGACGATACCGACCTTCGATGCCTGCGCGATTTCAACGAGTCCGCCGTACACCCCGCACTCGGTTGCATCATGCATTGCGGTGATGCCGTTCTTCCGTACGCCGATGTTTGCCAGAGAAAGAGCTTCACGGACGGTACTCATTTGATAGAAGATGTCTTCCGCCTGATCGGCAAAATGTTGTCCGAAATTCTTTGCGATCTTTTCTTTGAACGTCACCGCGAAAATTCCGGTTGCCTCAATGGCGCAGCCTTTTGTCATAATAACAGCATCGCCCACTTCAGCCATAGCCGGGGTAATGTATGCATCCTTCGATCCTATCGACATCAACGTACATCCGCCGACCATCGGATAGTTGCATCCGTCGTATTTTCCCGTGTGACCGGTCACGATCGTGATGCCTAATTTTTCGCATTCACTGTGTACGGCGTTCCACATCTGTTCGAGTTCATCTTTTGTAATACTCATGGGCAGGTTCAGATCGATGCTCATGTACTGAGGCGGCAGCCCGGTTGTCGTAATGTCCGATGCAAGAATGTGCACGGCAAACCAGGCGGCACGCTCCCAGCCGTATTGGGGGACGATAAAGAACGGGTCGGTAGTAAGTGCCAGAACCTTCCCGCCTCCGATATCGATGATGCCGGCATCGACTCCGTTTTTCGGTCCAACCAGCACGCTGTCTCTTTTCGTGCCGAGACGGTGATAAATGACTTCATCGAATATTTCAGGTGATATTTTTCCGACTGTGGGGAGATCGTTTTTGGTTTGCATTGTTTTGTGTCCTTTTTTTTGTTATCGGTTATTTGTTATTGGTTAATTGGATTACATACGTTATTTGCTGCCCATTAACAATGAACCATGAACCATTAACTATGAACAAACACCGCCGGAGAGAAAACAGGATGGATTCACCATGCTCCCTACGCCGGCATTACCCGTATCAGGTTCCAAGGGTATACTCTCAGCTCTCCGCTTGTTTGTATGCGGAAAGCACCCCTGTCTTGTGAATTATAAAATAATATAATAAATTGAATGGTACGGGGCAATTGGTGTGGGAAAAAATAAAGCACATTTCCTATATCCGAAACAAATTCAGATTATTATTTTGTTCCATATTTGATTTTTCAGTATATAACGGAACTCCACCATGAAAAAACTTGCTATAGTATTCATTTTTTTCGCAGTTGTACATTTTCTTGTAACGCCGCAAAGCAGCCGTCCTATCGTCTACGTGGCAGATATTTCGGGAGACATCGATCTCGGACTACCGCCATATCTGAACAGGATCATCAATGAAGCCGAAAGAGAGGGTGCCGGTGCGATCATTTTGAGAATCAATACCTTTGGGGGCAGGGTAGATGCGGCGACACAGATCAAAGACGCGGTTTTAAATGCCGGAATACCGTCTGTCGCTTTTATAGATAAACGGGCGATCAGCGCGGGGGCTCTCATATCAATTGCCTGTGAAAAGATCTATATGGTGCCGGGCGGAACTATCGGTGCGGTCACACCCGTCACGCAGGAGGGGCAGGAAGTCCCTGAAAAATTTGTCTCTTACATGCGATCCGAGATGCGCGCAACTGCCGAGAGCCGCGGCCGGGATCCGCGTATAGCGGAAGCAATGGTGGATGAAGATATCGAAATTCCCGGCGTTATCGAGGAGGGAAAGCTTATTACGTTCACCACCGATGAAGCCATTGAGTTCGGCTTTTGCGATGCGGAGGTAAATAATCTTCGTGAAGTGCTGCAGCTTATCGGACTTGAAGATGCCGAAATTCGTGAACCCGGTACGAATTGGGCTGAGAAAGTTGTGCGCCTGATCAGTCATCCGATCATAAGCAGTGTGCTCATTATGGTAGGTATGCTCGGACTCTTTATGGAAGTCCGTTCACCCGGTTGGGGCATGCCCGGAACCATGGCCGTTATCGCATTGGGACTATTTTTCGGCACACAATATATTCTTGCACTTGCGGATATTATCGACATCGTTCTGTTTCTTGTCGGTGTTGGTTTAATTCTGATTGAAATTTTTGTTATTCCTGGATTCGGTGTGGCAGGTATCCTCGGGATTTTATGCATGCTCGCCGGCTTATTTATGGCACTTGCCGGTTCCTGGCCGTTTGTCACAACCGCGGATATATATCGGGCAATATACACACTTGCCGGTTCCGTCGCGCTTACTATAATAGGTGCCGTTATCATGACGCTCTTACTGCCGAAAACAAAAGTGTTCGGGACCTTTGTATTATCCGAAGAACAGAAGCGAGAACTCGGGTATAGTTCGCACGCCTCGCACGAGGAGTTGGTCGGAAAAGAAGGGATCGCGTTGACGACGCTCCGGCCGTCGGGAACTGCGCTCATCGAAGATGAACGCGTGGATGTCGTCAGCGACGGCGGCTACATAGAAGTAAATAAACCGATTCGCGTTGTGCGGATTGAAGGTATTCGTATAATTGTGAAGGAAATAAAGTAAAATGTTTGATACCGAGGGTGAAAGATTTAGATGGGAGTAAAGAATACTCGCGTATTTTTATAAATAATTTTAGTCATCTGTAACCCCGCTCGCCGAGCGGGGTTTTTATTTAGATTAGTTTAACTAAGATCATTTAATATAGTTTCGACGGTAATTTTGAGTGTCGGTAAATGTTCTGCGCAGACATTATATACAATTTCAGAATCAATATCAAAATAGTGATGAGTTATTATATCCCGCATACCCATAACTCTAGCCCATTCGATTTTCTCATATTGTTTTAATAGTTTTTTGTCGGTAAGTTTATCAATTTGTTTGAGTGCTTCCCCGATATTGATAAGTTGCATACAAATACTGTCTAATTTTTCTAATCCAGCATCATCTTTTATGAAATCTTCATTGGATTTAATTGAACGAAATCTCTAGTTAATTTGATTAATTGCCCATAATATATTCTTCAATATATCACCGGCTAACTCTTTGTCATACGTAGACTGCATCTCTATCAATTCTTTTTTTTAAAACCTGATTCATCCGGTCTCTTATTCTTACAATGTCAACTTTCAGACCCAGTTGA
>SLQE01000286.1 GCA_007131635.1 Bacteroidota bacterium
AATTCGGTGGAGATTCGTGAGGCATTGTCTGAAGCAGTCAGCGCGATCGTTAACGCTGTGAAGCTGACCCTCGAACGGACGGAACCGGAATTGTCAAGTGATATTCTCGACCGCGGCATAATGTTAACCGGAGGGGGTGCGTTACTGCAAGGGCTCGATGAGCGAATACGGCTCGAATCGAGCATCCCCGTACATGTTGTCGAAGATCCGCTCACGGCAGTTGTTCTCGGAACGGGCAAAGTTGTGGAGGATTTAACCCGTTATTCGAAGGTGTTGTTAAAAGGACGGAATTATTAGTCCGTTTGCGTCGATGAAATCTGTTTTGTATACTATACTAGTATGGAACGTATTTTTTATATAATACAGACGTACCGGGAATATGTCCTTCTCGCTGTTCTGCTGGCTGTTTCATTGATGTTATTTCCCCTGAACGATAATACCCAGATAAAACAGCTCCGGGCGAATAGTATTGCCGGACTTGGGATTTTACACGAACCGGTATCGCTGATTACCGAATCATTTACCCTTCGATCGGAAAACGAACGTCTGCGCCGTGCGAACATCCAGCTCGCCGATGAGGTGTACCACCTGCGTGAAGCGCGGCTTGAAAATATCCGGCTGCGACAATTATTGCAATTCAGTGAAAGAACTTCCTATGATATGGTAGCCGCAAGGGTGGTGGGACGATCACCGGATCCGATTCGTAAAACACTCACGCTCAATGTCGGGCGGGAGCACGGCGTCAAGGAAAATATGCCGATTATCAGTGAGTCAGGTTTGGTGGGAAAAGTGAATATTGTCGCCGATAATTATTCCGTGGGACAGGTCATGCTTAACAGAGATTTCCGGGCAAGTGCAAGAGTCGAGCGAACAGGCGTTGACGGTATTCTCAGATGGGATGGTGCCTCCGGAATGGTCCTTGATAATGTTGCAAAAACCCTCGACGTAAACGAAGGCGACGTTATTATTACCTCAGAGTACAGCAATATATATCCGTCGGGGATCTATGTCGGAGTGGTATCCCGTGTTACTATTATACCGGGAAGCGTTACTAAAGACATACGTATCCAACCCGGAGTTGATTTTTCACGGTTACAAGAGGTTTTCGTGATGTTTTATATGGCAGACGAGGAAAAGATAGCCCTTGAAGAACTCACCGGACGAAGATAGCGGGCAGGTATGACACAATATGTCCGTTATGCAGTGGTGCTTATTCTTCTTCTGGTTGTCCAGGCGACATTAATCCCCTTTATTTCCCTTGCAGGCGTTACACCCGATGTGCTTCTTATTTTAACGGTTGTCATAGCTTTGCGTGAAGGGCAAATACCCGGTACAATCGCAGGTTTTATCATAGGGTTAATGAGCGATATTGCTATTGGTGATTTTTTAGGACTGGGAGCGCTGACAAAGACCCTGGCAGGATTCACCGCCGGCTATTTTTACAATGAAATGAATCCGATGCAGGTACTTACTACATATATGTTTATCCTCGTTGTTGCGGTGGCGGGCTTTGTGCATAATATAATTTATTTTGCCTTTCTTTTACAGGGTTTCCCGGTCTCGGCCTTAGAAATCGTAATTAAATTTATGATCGGTTCGACGCTTTATACGGTTATCGTATCGCTTGTATTGTTTTTTTATTATAATTCACGAACCGGGGTAATTCATACATAGAGAAAATTTATGGGTAACGGTCACTTTGGTGCGGGTTCCAGAAAGAAAATTTTCAACGCTCTCATAGTCATTGCTCTGCTTATTATGATTGGCAGACTGTATCAGCTCCAGTTTGTCTATCAGGATGAATGGGGTAAAAAGTCTCGTGATAACAGTGTTCGCACAATAGCAATTGAACCGGTGCGGGGGCTGATATACGACAGACGCGGTCGGCTCATCGTCGATAATCGACCCTCCTATACCGTAACCGTCACTCCGAATGAATTCCGTTACGAAATCATCCCCGATCTGGCAATGTTACTCGGTCTTGATGAGCAGGTCCTGAGGAATCGCATCGACCGTGCACGCCAATGGTCGAGATTTGCACCGAGTAAAATAAACCGTGACGTCGATTTCGAGGTTATCGTCCATCTCGAGGAATTCCGCGATCGGTATCCGGGTGTAGGGTATGTCGTTGAAGCGAAACGGCATTATAACTCCCGTGCGCGTATGTCGCACGTACTCGGGTACACAAATGAGGTGTCCGAACGACAACTATCCCGATATCCCGAGATATATCATCCCGGGGATATTGTAGGTGCGGCCGGTATCGAGGCTACCTATGAAAATGTTCTTCGCGGCGAGCGCGGTTTTGAGTATGTTGTGGTAAACGCACGAGGGCAGTTTGTAGGACAATTTGCCGAAGGCCAAAGAAATATCCCGGCCGGTGAAGGATCAGATCTTTTCTTAACTATTGACGCGGAGCTGCAGGCACAAGCGGAAGAATTGCTCGGTGACCGGCGTGGATCGATCGTCGCAATCGATCCGCAGACCGGCGGTATCCTGGCGCTGGTGAGTAAACCCGATTACGATCTGTCAAATTTCAGCGGTGTAACATCTCCCGAAATCTGGACTGCCCTCAATGCCGATACATCCCGCCCTCTGTTCAACCGGGCAGTATCGTCGATATATCCACCCGGTTCTACCTATAAAATGGTGCTTGCCGCCGCAGCACTCGAAGAAGGGATCATTCACGAGAACTGGACGGTCAATTGTCCCGGATTCTTTCGACTCGGAAGAGGCGTGTATCGTTGTCATAGGCCTGAAGGACACGGAAGGGTGAATGTCGTCGAAGCCATACAAAAATCTTGTAATGTCTATTTCTATCAGCTGATCTTGAACGTCGGTTTTGAACGATGGTCCCGTTACGGACGGCTTTTTGGTTTCGGAAGAAGAACCGGTATCGGCAGCATCGAAGAAACGCCGGGTATACTTCCCGACACGGATTATTACGACAGAGTCTATGGCGTCGGACAGTGGACGAGGGGTAATTTGATCAGTCTTGCTATAGGGCAGGGAGAGGTCAGTGTCACACCCTTACAGATGGCCGTCTACGCGATGCTCCTTGCCAACAAAGGGAAACTGCATCAGCCGCATCTTGTCAGTCACACGTATGACACACATTCAAGAACTATTTTTGAACTTCCTTACAACACTGAAGAAATTGTTCTGTCGGAAAAAACCTGGGATCTGATCCGAACAGGGATGAATAAAACCGTTGATGCCGACGGCGGTACCGGCCGCGGTGCCCAGATTCAAGGTATAGCTTCTGCGGGAAAAACCGGAACCTCACAAAACCCTCACGGCGAAGGCCATGCCTGGTATGTAGGATTTGCACCGTACGATAACCCCCACATTGCCATCGCCGTAATAATAGAAAATGTAGGATTCGGCGGCAGGTACGCTGCACCGGTAGCCGGCAGGCTCATCGATCAATACCTGAAAAGTATCGTTATACGGGATGCACCGCAGCGGACAATACCCGTTACGTATGACCGGACAGCAACCGGAAATGATGAAAGATGAGATTTAGATCGAATAAAATTAAAAGCGAAGACGGATCATCGGTCGATGTCGTGCTCATTGCCTGTACACTGTTTCTTACGGCAATCGGACTTATATCGATTTACAGCGCATCCTATGATGCAGGCGGATCGGTTTTTTTCCAGCGTCAATTGATGTGGGCTGTCTTCGGTTGTATCGGCATGGCAATAATGTTTTTCATTTCGCCGCGTATAATCGAGATGCTGGCGATAGTGGCACATCTGGCTATACTAGGAGTTCTTGCCGTTGTCCCGTTTATGGGTAAAACGGTTGCCGGTACTACCGCCTGGCTGGAGCTCGGGCCATTTAGTTTTCAACCTTCGGAAGTGGCAAAAATTACAACAATTCTGGTTTTAGCGCTGTACCTTTCGAAAAACAACTCAAATATTAAATCCATTAAAACATTATTTTTCGCAGGTCTTATTGTTGCTTTTCCGATGGGACTTGTTCTTATGCAGGCCGACGTAGGTACGTCGCTCATCTTTTTTCTTATGTATATTCCTGTTGTGTATTGGGCGGGTGCGTCTCCGTTTGTTGTACTTATTCTCGTCGCTCCTTTTTTTATCGGACTCGCGTCCCTTATCGGGACCACCGCTCTTCTCATTGCACTTGGAATTTTACTCGTAGCGCTCCTGCTTCTTCGCGAGAACGGTTTTCTGTCCGCGGTCGTATTCGGCTTGAATTCGGCCGTAGCAGTTTCGGTCCAGTTCTTCTATGAGCGGCTTGCACCGCACCAACAGATGCGAATTGCAAACTTTCTCGATCCCGGCAGTGACCCTCTCGGTATCGGCTACAATGTGATTCAATCGAAAGTGGCGATCGGATCGGGTGGCTTGACCGGAAAGGGATTTTTAAACGGTACACAAACACAGTTGAATTTTATCCCGGCACAGTGGACCGATTTTATCTTCTGTGTGCCCGGCGAAGAATTCGGATTTATCGGAGCATCACTTGTAATTATATTATTGGGTGTTCTGTTTCTCAGGGGGATTCGGATCGCCTCGGTTGTAAAGAGCAAATTTGCGAGTCTCGTGGCGGTCGGCTTTATCGGGATTCTCTTTTTCCACACGGTAATCAATATCGGAATGACAATCGGTCTTATGCCCGTCATCGGCATTCCTCTTCCATTCCTGAGCTACGGCGGATCAGCCCTTTTTTCAAAGATGATCATGATCGGTATGCTCAGCGCGTTTTATTTAAACAGAAAAGAATATTCTTAATAAAGGACAATCTCTATGGCAAAACGAGCCAGGCGATCCGTAAAAACAAAAAAACAGGCCGGGAAATCCCATCCGCTTCGATTACCCGTCGAAGATCTCCGGTGGCGCTGGACCAATAAAGATATTCCCATAAATTCAACGGACGATGCAAAATCTTCAATTGATATTATCGGTCAGGAGCGTGCGCTGAAATCGATCCGCATCGGACTCGAGATGAAGCATGCCGGGTATAATATATTTGTAACCGGTATTGCCGGTACAGGTCGTACGACAACGATCAAACGGATGCTTGGGGATTTCGAGCAGGATCATCAAAAACTCGAGGACCTTTGTTACGTCAATAATTTTCACGATAACGATCGTCCGTTAATGATCCGTCTGCCCGCCGGAAAGGGCAGGGAATTTGAAAGAGACATGAATAGCCTCGTTGAGGATTTAAAGAAATCGATACCGACAATACTCGAGGGGAAGCGGTTTCAGGAAAAGCGGAAGGAAACGATCGAACATTTTCAAAATCGCCAGCGTACCGTTCTGCGTGATTTTGAAAAGAAGGTACGGGAACATGGTTTTGAAATGATTCAGGTGCAGGTCGGGTCGATGGTCAGACCCGAGATTGCCCCGGTCATAGAGGGAAAACCCGTTGCTCTGGACCAACTCGAAGCGCAGGCGAAGGAAGGAAAGATCGGTAAAGAGGAAATTAAAAAATATCATGAACAGTATGCAAATCTGACGGCACATATGGAAACGGTATTCCGCGAGATGAAAAATATCGAACGGAGAGCCCGCGAAGCACTCGAGAAGCTCGATGAACAGATGATTCTTCCCGTCGTGAAAGATATTATTTCCGATATTGCTTCCAAATATGATCACGAAAAAGTTTCCCGATACCTCGACGATGTATGCCGGAGCGTTATGGATAATCTCGACCGGTTTCGCAGAGATGAGCAGCAACCGCAACAGCTCCAGTTGCCCATGGTTCAGCAGACGCAGGATCCCTACAACGAATATAAGGTGAATGTTATTGTCGATAATTCCGAACAGGACAGCATTCCCGTTATTATCGAGACAAATCCGAAATACCGTAACCTGTTCGGTACCATCGAGCGGACAATGGATGCACGCGGCGTCTGGAAGACCGACTACAGCCAGATAAAAGCCGGCTCTTTCCTGAAGGCGAACGGCGGGTACCTTGTATTAAACGCACTCGATACGCTTATCGAACCGGGAGTATGGCCCGATCTGAAACGGACCATGCGCACCGGACTGGTCGATATCCAGTCTTATGAAGCCTGGTTTTTTTCTCCGAGCGGCCTGAAACCCGAACCGATCGATATCGATGTAAAAGTTATTATGATCGGCGATGCATTTCTCTATCGTTTGTTATATGACCGCGACGAAGACTTTAAGAAGATTTTTAAAGTACGGGCCGACTTCGACGTGGAAATGGAACGCAGTGAAGAGCATATAGCCAACTACAGCGCTTTTATCAAAATGATATGCGACGAAGAACATCTCATGCGGTTTGAACGGGATGCCGTCGGTGAAGTCGTCGAGTTCGGCGTTCGTCTCGCCGGCAGGAAGAATAAACTTTCAACGCGTTTCTATGCAATCGCGGATATCGTACGGGAAGCAAATTACTGGGCGAAAAAAGACAATGCTACGTCGGTGACCGGTAAGCACGTGGAACGGGCAATCTATGAGCGTGTTGACAGAGTGAGACTGGTTGAATCGAAAATTCAGGAGCTGATCGAAGAGGGAACACTGATGATAGAGACGCAGGGAGAGGAGATCGGTCAGGTAAACGGACTGGCGGTGTACGATCTCGGTGAGCACGCGTTCGGTAAACCCACGCGCATTACCGCAAAGACATCAATCGGTAAAGGAAATATACTCAATATCGAACGCGAAGCGGATATGAGCGGTCGGGTACACCGCAAGGGGGTTGCAATCCTGACAGGATACATCCACTGGATGTTCTCGCAGGATAAACCTCTCGCATTCAATGCCAGCATTTGTTTCGAACAGTCATACTCAGGTGTCGACGGCGACAGTGCCTCTTCGACCGAAATATATGCCATCCTCTCAAGTCTATCCGGGTTACCGATCAAACAGGGAATTGCCGTAACCGGCTCGGTGAACCAGAAAGGTGAAATACAACCCATCGGAGGCGTGAATGAGAAAATCGAAGGATTTTTCGATGTATGCAAGGCGCGCGGCTTAACCGGAGATCAGGGTGTGATCATTCCGCATCAGAATGTTAAAGAATTAATGCTCCGGAAAGATGTGCTCGAAGCCGTTGAGAAGAATACATTCCACATATACGCGATAAAAGCTGTCGAGGAAGGCATCGAACTGCTGACGGGTGTGAAAGCGGGAAAACATTTGAAGACGGGTAAATACGAGGCAGACAGTGTTTTCGGACGTGTCGATGCAAAACTAGTCGAGTATTCTAAACGGGTGAAGGGGGCTATGCGGAAAGGTACAACAGGCAACGAGAGCAAGTCGTAGTGAAGGATTAAAATTGAAGGAATATTTTTTGCGGTTTCTCTAAAGCGGCTCAGCACCCAACTCACGACGCATTGCCTCGATGACCGGATGTTCTTTCTTTTCTTCGCCGTTCTGTTTTTTCACTGTATCGCTCATGGTGATCTCGAACGGTGCCGTCGTGCCGAAAACGGTTTTTGAAATCTCGCCTAAATAATCCTTGCT
The DNA here is from genome assembly GCA_007131635.1 of Bacteroidota bacterium. Taxonomy (GTDB): domain Bacteria; phylum Bacteroidota; class Ignavibacteria; order T3Sed10-11; family T3Sed10-11; genus T3Sed10-11. The sequence goes on from SLQE01000286.1 coordinate 7,467, forward strand.
GCGCCTGAGAGTGTTTAGCTGAAAATCGTTGTCACACAGGAGCTGCACGCAGCCATTTTTTACGTCTATCAATTTCGATTGACCGAGAATCGAACCAAGATTGATTCGGGCAGTCTTTACCGTAGATACGAATTCATCCCATCGTGCAAAAGCTTCCTCGGCGGATATTACTTTTAATGATGTAGGTTTATCCGCAGGCTTCTGCGGTTTGTAAGGTACTTTTTCAACAGGAGCGTGGATAGATTTGTGTTCTGCAGGAGTTTGCGGCTCGACATGGTTTTTCGGGTTTTTCCACCCGGCGTTCGCGCTTCCCATAATCGGTATATCCGCCTTTTCCGATGTGTTCTTTTTTAATTCCTCAAGACGGGTGATCAGCGTCTGCATATCCGCGGTTTTTTCCATCTTAATTAATTCTATTATTCCGCTTTCGAGCCGGATACGGGGTTGAGCAACCCATCGAAGTTCACTGTGGAGATCAAGCGTTGCACGAAGATAGCGGATAAGATCTACATCGCTGAAAAGCTTTGCCTCCTGAACGTACTTCTGGCGGTATTCTGCGGATGTCTCGATTAAGTCGGATGTACCGGTTGTCACGACGGTGAGCAGATTACGGATGTGCTCGGCAAAGCCGGCTAAAAACTCACGCAGGTCATATCCCTTTTCCACGATCCCGGCGACAATGTGCAGTCCCCGTTTTGTATCCCGCTTGTGCAGAATATCGGTTACATCGAAATACAGATCCTGATCGACGATATTCAGGGTTTCAAGCACGTGTTCCGCGGTAACGGTCGTTCCGGAAAAAGCGACTACCTGATCGAAGATGCTCTGTGCGTCTCTCATCGAGCCGTCACCCTTTTTCGCGATATAGAGTAAAGCGTCGTCGTCGATGGTAATGTTTTCTTCTTTGGAGATAAAACGCAATCGTTCAATGATGTCATTGATTGCGATGCGGCGGAAGTCGAACCGCTGGCAGCGGGAAAGTATGGTTGCCGGGACTTTATGTACCTCAGTCGTTGCAAATACAAAGATAATATGTGACGGCGGTTCTTCAAGAGTTTTCAGGAGTGCATTGAATGCTTCCGGTGTAAGCATGTGCACTTCGTCGATTATGTACACTTTGTATGTGGATTTTGCGGGAGCATAGCGCACTGCTTCACGTAAATTCCGGATCTCCTGGACGCCACGGTTCGAGGCGCCGTCGATCTCAAACACATCGACGCTCCGGCCGCCGCTTATTTCCAGACAGGATTCACATTGATTGCACGGATCCCCGTTGACGGGCTCCGCACAGTTCAGCACACGCGCGAGAATACGCGCGATGGTTGTCTTCCCGACGCCGCGCGGACCGCTGAAAATGTACGCGTGTCCGAGACGGTTTTGCCGGAGAGCATTCTTTAACGTGGAACTTACGTGGGCCTGCCCGACCACTTCTTCAAATGTGGTCGGCCGCCATTTCCGGGCTGTAACAATGTAGGACATAGAGACTAAATATTTTTTTGTGTTTCTAACGTTGGTCGATACATTTTATCTGTCAGATCTGTTTACCGCATCACCAACACAGGACACGGTGCGCGTTTGATGACGCGATCCGTTGTGCTGCCGATTAAATAATCGGCGATCTCGTCATGACCGCGGGTCGACATAACAATAAGGTCATACTGTTCCGAACGCGCTAATTTTACTATCTCGTTGTGTGAATCGCCGTCGGTCACTTTTGTTTTCACTTCGATGCCGGATACATCGAACGATTGAAGGAACGCTTCAAGCCGGGCCTGAATTCTGGGTTTCACATCCGGGTCGAGATCGAAGATCGATTCCACACCGCCCGCGTAATAAGCGGGGTGAAACCGTACTTCGACCGCATGCATGAGCGTGATACCTGCACGGTATTTTTTGGCTATACCAACGGCATACTCCATTGCTTTCTGCGAGCTTTCGGAAAAGTCGGTCGGCACGAGGATGGTATTAAATACCAGTTTTTTTAAATCCGCATGGTCCGGTTTTTTGACAACGAGTATCGGGCATGGTGCCGTCTGTATGACTTTCTCCGTTACGCTTCCCAATAATATATTGGATAGTCCCGACCTGCCGTGTGTTGCCATGACAATAAGGTCGGCATTCTTTTCTTTTGCATATCCGGAGATAACCTCGTGCGGTGAAATTCCCCGCTGCATCACCTTATCGATGACGAGATCCCGGGAATGATTATTCGCATCCTCAATAATCTCATCGTACTGAGCATTGGCTGATGCTTCGATACCGGCGTAAATATCGTCCATCGCGGCAAAACTGTGTTTTTTATCGTGCGGATCATACTCGAACATAGTAATCGCATGGAGCAGGGTAATTTTCGAGCGATCCGTGAGCGCGATTTTATAGGCATAGGGCAATGCCTCCCGGGAAGTCTCGGAGAAATCAGTGGGAACAAGTATGTGCTTGAACAAGGTCACCTCTTCGTTTTTGGTTTTGCGGTTTTCGATACGCTGCGTCTTTTGGTACCGCCGTTCACAAACGTGTGTTCCAGTGCTTCTATAATAGTATTCACCGGAATAATTTTCAAGCCCGTTTTTACACTATCGGAGATTTCGATCAGATATTTTTCATTTTCTTTGGGTATAAGCACGGTTTTTATTCCATGACGTTTTGCCGCGAGTAATTTCTCGGTTAATCCGCCGACGGCAAGAACCTTTCCACCCAGCGTTATTTCCCCCGTCATGGCAACTTCCGGATTGGTACGTCGGCCTGAAATTGCCGATATGACCGCCATAGTCATTGTTAATCCCGCCGAGGGACCGTCTTTCGGTATTGCTCCTTCGGGGAGGTGTATGTGAATTTCCTTCCCGTTGTAAAAATCCGGTTTAATACCGAGCAGCTCGGCGTTTGAACGGATGTAGCTTAATGCAGCGTGTGCGGATTCTTTCATCACCTCGCCGAGTTTACCCGTTAACTGTAAGCGCTCCTTGCCGTTCATGATAATCGCTTCGACGTTCAGCAACTCGCCGCCGACGCTTGTCCACGCGAGGCCTGTTGCGATACCTATACGGCGTGATTCGTCTTTACGTCGTTTGATATACCGCGGAACGCCTAAAAAGTTTTCCACCTTCTGAGGATTGATCGAGATCTTTTTAACGGTTTTCTGCTTTCCCTTCTGACGATTGACGACGATCTCTTTGGCGCTTTTTCGTATCAAAGTAGCTACCTCCCGTTCAAGATTACGAACGCCGGCTTCTTTTGTATACTCGTCGATGACTTTCGAAATACTGGTGTTGAAAATCTTAATCCGGGATGGTTTTAATCCGTGTACCCCGATTTGTTTCGGGATTATATGCCGCTTCGCGATCTCTATTTTTTCGTGTGCAAGGTACCCCGGCAATTCGATTATTTCCATCCGGTCCTGCAAGGGAAGCGGAATGGCGTGTCGGATATTTGCCGTGGTAATAAACAGCACATTCGATAAATCGTAATCGACTTCAATATAATGATCCGAAAAGGTATGATTTTGTTCGGGATCGAGTACTTCGAGCAGAGCCGAAGCTGGGTCACCGTGAAAATCGAAGGTCAGCTTATCCACTTCATCGAGCAGCATGACCGGATTAACGGAGCCCGCGCGCTTCATCGACTGGATGATCTTTCCGGGCATCGAGCCGATATATGTACGTCTGTGGCCGCGTATTTCCGCCTCATCCCGGATACCGCCGAGCGAGAATCTGACGAACTTTCTGTTCAATGCACGCGCAATGGATCGGCCGAGCGATGTTTTACCGACACCGGGAGGACCCACAAAACAGAGGATTTGACCGCGCATTTGTTTTACAAGGTTCAGAACCGCGATATGTTCGATTATCCGGTCCTTTGGTTTATCGAGACCATAATGGTCCTCATCCAGAATTTTCTTCACATGATCGATATCGAGGTTATCCTCGGTTCGTGCTACCCACGGTATTGAAACAATCCAATCGAGATAATTGCGGCTCACCGTATATTCCGGCGACATTGTCGGGATCTTTTTTAATTTGTTAAGTTCTTCATCCGCTTTTGCTTTGGCCTGCTCGGGTAAACCGGCTGCTTCGATCTTTTCGCGTAATTTGATTATCTCGGGCGATGCCTCATCATCGCCGAGTTCACTCTGGAGTATTTTAATTTGTTCCTGAATGAAATATTTGCGCTGCGATTTTTGGATGGTATCGTGAACCTTTGTGTCGATTTCCTGTTCGAGTTTCAGAATATCTATTTCGCCGCTGAGAATTCTGGATAGCTCATACAGCTGGTCGTGCAGAGACGTGAGTTTCAGTATTCGCTGTTTTACTTCGACCGATTGTACCAGGTTTGCAGCGATGTAGTATAACTTTTGAAGAGGGTCTTTTATATTTTCGTATACGACCAGGACTTCCGAGGGAATGTTCCTTCCCGATTTTACATAGTCGACAAACAAATTCGAAATGTGGCGCATCTGAGCGTCAAGTTCTTTGCTCTCCCGGTATTCCGGTTGGATAAGTTCAACCTCCACTTCCATAAAATCTTCATTCTGCCGAAAAGATTTGGCGTGTGCCTGTACGGTGCCGTCAACGAGGATCTTTATGAGCCCGTTCGGAAGTTTGAGAATCTGAACGATGCGGGATACGGTCCCTTCGTGGTAGACATCATCGATACCGGGTTCCTCTACCGTAGGGTCTTTTTGTGCGGTGATGAATATAAATTTTTCCTGATCAAGTGCTTTATATGCTGCTTTCAGCGATGATTCGCGGCCGACCAGCACGGGGAAAATCATAAACGGGAATAAAACAACGTCCCGAAGAGGTAAGACCGGTAAATCGACCGGAATGACTGATGTAGATTTTACAATGTCGTCTTTTTCTTGCTCTTTATTCAAATCGAAATTCATGCTATGTCATTAGGGAAATTTATGGGGAACTGCCGACAAACACTAAATATACTAAGATTCATAAGGTATAGCAAATTGTGCGTTATATAAAGCAGAAATTATATATGTTTTTTCGCATCATTGTTGTTTTTGTAAAAAAAAATTTAAATATTGTAACCCTTATGCGATACGCTATAATTTCCGATATTCATTCTAATCTTGAAGCACTTCGGACCGCTCTCGATCACATCGGAACGCTCGATGTGGACGAAATTGTGTGTCTTGGAGATATCGTCGGTTACGGACCGAATCCCAACGAGTGCATCGAATTGGTGACGATGCATTGCTCGAAAACCATCAAAGGGAATCATGATCAGGCGGCAGTGGATCTGATGCAAACGGTTTATATGAATCGGCTTGCCCGTGAAGCAGCGATGTGGACGAACAAGCAACTTATTCCCGGAGCGAAGGATTTTTTAGCACACCTGCCGAGTAAAGCATCCATTGAGAATGCCGTGCTGGTACACGCATCGCCCTTCGAGCCCGAAGAATGGCATTATATAATGACGGGGCTGGATGCGGATATTGCATTCGATTACTTTGATACGCCTGTATGTTTTATCGGTCATACTCATCGCGCAGGTGAGTTTGTATCACAAATAAACGGAAACCACGGCAACGAGAAGCGCATCATTAATGTCGGCAGTATCGGACAGCCCCGCGATAAAGATCCAAAACTGAGTTTCGGTATTTTTGATACCGGTACGCTTGCCTATGAGAACGTACGGATATCGTATCCGATCCAAAAGACGGTCGATAAAATGCATACTGCAGGGTTACCGTCGGAGCTTGCCGAACGTTTGTTTTACGGATTGTAAATCTTTTATTTCTTAAAGTGGTCGTACCCGCCTGATAGAATAGTGCTCTCCGATCCGTCTTTCCGGATCAGTGTTATAGTATCCTGATCTTCCGTGATGCGGCCTACCACGCTGATACCCGAAACCAGTTGATGAATCTTTTGTTCCTGTCCCGGGTCGATGGTAAAGAGGAGTTCATATTCTTCACCCCCGAAGAGCGAATAATCCAGAGGCGATTCTCCGAATTCTTCCGCTATCTTCCCGACGACCGGATCGATCGGGATCTTCTCTTCGAAAAGTTGCGCTCCCGCATGGCTTTGATGACAAATATGGCGAAGGTCCGAAGCGAGTCCGTCGCTGATGTCAATCATCGCATGCACCCATTCCTGCTGCGCGGCTATCGTTGAGATGTCAAATCGTGCTTTCGGGGCAAGATGCTTGCTGACGGCGGCAGTGTATTCCCCGAGCTCTGCGGTAAATCCATCCTGTTGTTTTTCGTCGATGAACCGTTCTTTCTCACGGAGCAATACGCGGAGACCGGCATGTGATAATCCGAGAGGACCGGTGCAGCAGATAAGATCGCCCGGTTGAGCGGCGTTGCGGCGCTTTAAGAATTTCTCAGGCACCTCACCCGTTATTGTTGCCGAAAGCATTGTATTGCCGATCGATGTGTTTGTATCACCCCCAATAATTGCACAACCGTATGTTTGAGCTGCCTGTATAATGCCTTCATAGAGATCGTCGACCATCTCGACGGATATTTTTGCAGGTAGCGCAATCGTGACGAGTGCATACACCGGTACGCCGCCCATGGCTGCAATATCGCTCAGGTTAACGACCATAAGTTTCCAGCCGAGATATTTCATCGATGTGTAGGTAAGGTCGAAATGAACACCCTCGATCAAAAGATCGGAAGTTGTGAGTTGCAGCATTCCCGCAGATGGTCGTGTAACAGCCGTATCGTCGTCGATGCCGAGTACTATCTGGTCGGTAACTTTTTGTGGTAAACGTAAATCAAGACATTTCTTCTTCAGACGCTCAATGAGACCGAATTCGCCGATGGAAGAAATGGGTGTGTATCTCATAAATACTTTTGAATTTTTTCCATAAATTGGTCTTTGCTTCTTATCCCGACGATCGTTTCCTGCACGGTTCCTTCTTTATCGAGAATAAAAGTTGTGGGGATTGCCCTGATGTTGCCGAAATGCCTCGTAAGCCGCCCGTCGTCCAATATATTAATGTAGTTTATTTCCTGATCGACAATAAACATATCGACTTTCTGTATATCCGAAGCAGCATCCACCGAAACACCGAGGAGTACAAATTCGTCGGGGTCCATGTCGTTATTGATTTCGATGAGGTCCGGAATTTCTTTACGGCAGGGCACGCACCATGTTGCCCAAAAATTGATGAGCACTACTTTCCCGTGCAGATCGGTGAGTGAACCGGTATTCCCCTCTGCGTCTTTCCAGCTGAAGGTAATGTGAGATTCTCCGGATTCCCCGGCACCGGTCAAGACCGCGACGTTGCCTATCGGTGTATTTGTTTCATTGTCTGTATCGGCGTGCAGTATATACATAAGAAGCAATACCGTTAACGCGGTGATGGCGGTAGTAGATCGAAGCATAGGATCCCTCATTTTTACCATTGATTGTAATTATTGGTTGCAAACAATTCCTGTAATGCTGATTTTTCCATCGAAGATACTGCCGTACATACGGTTTCATCGTTATATAACCACATGACGACGCTATATTCTTCATGTGTTCCGTTTACATACCATCCTGTTTGAGACAATGAGCTGACAACATTGTTTGAGAGTGAAATCTTATTTCCTTTGCGAACGTCGTTCCAATTTGCCTGGAAAACATAAATGATGCCGGCCGGCATCTTATATACCAGATGTGCAAGAGGAAGTCCTTCGTAGTTGGAAAGAACACCACCTACCCACTCACAATCGGCAACCGGTTTCAACGCAACGGGGAAATCGACCTGATTATCAAAAAAGTCCTGTAATCCATTTACATGCTGACTTATTTCTGCAGGTTGAATAGCACCGGCCAGAATTGCGACATAGTTTTCGACAGATTGATCCATCATATCGGCAGCCTGGACGGACTTCTGGAAGTTGGGGATATTAAGAACATACAGGATAAATACAATCCCGATTACCAGCATACCTATCATAGCTGCCCGCGCAAGCGGATATTTGGTGAAAAATCCAACCGAGCGTTGTGCGGAAGTCGCCTGTTTCTCGATTTCCTGTCTGATACGTGTCGCCACGTTTTCCGGTGTTTTATGACGGCCTATCTTACTCTTTATAAATGCTTTCGTAAGGGAATCAAGCTCGTAATCATTCCGGCAGGCAGGGCATTCTTGAATGTGTGTATTGAAGAAATTTCTATCGAATTCACCGAGCCGTTCATCGACGGCCTCGGTTAAGATTTTTTGAGTTTTTTGACAATCGTTCATGCTTACACTACTAACTAACTATTCATTGACCGAAAATCCACGCTCATGGGCGTATTTAAATAATCTGTCGCGTAATAACTTTCTGCCTCTATGTAGTCGTGAACGAATTGTGCCGATCGGACAATCCACGAAATCTGCTGCTTCCTCGTAGGTAAAATTTTCAATATCACAGAGAATAACAACTGTTCTGAATTCCTCCGGTAGATCTGTTAATGCTGTCGCTACCTGATCGTCTAAAAGCTGCCCAAATAATCTTTCCGACAGATCATTTGAGTCTGTTGATTGTTCACGAATTGTATTGTAAAACTCCTTTATTTCATCATAGTTAATATGTTCGGGAGTTTTTACCGCCTTTCGATAACGGTTTATATACGAATTACGCATTATTCGAAACAGCCAGGCCCTGCAATTGGTTCCCTTCTCAAACTTATCCCAGAACCGGTATGCCTTAAGGAATGTTTCCTGCAGCAGATCGCTTGCATCTTCGGGATTCCCGGTCAGTCGAAGCGCATAATTATATAAAATATCCATATGAGGAATTGCTTCTTGATCGAATTCCTTATGTTTTTGCTGGATACTAGCTTTTATATTGGGAGATGCAAAAAACATGTATTTGAAATTGTTTGGCTGGAATATTGGTTTTGTCCCCGGCAAAGGAACGTCAATTTATGCCAGTTATGAAAAAGTGCATAATAATTGTTCTATAATACAAAAATAAATCTATTCTATCAAGCGAAAATTTGAGCGTATTTATAGAAGGAAGTCCCGAAATACATCCTCCGGCATACCCGATGGCATACCTTCCTGAATCAATATTTGTGTTCCGGATGCTCTTTCGACGATTTCGCAGAAAGCGGGCTCGTCTGTATCCGGTAACCCTGATTTTGAGCTTTGATCAACTATAAAACGTACCTCCAAATTCGTTCCTTCAAATGTATACGATGGTGTAAATAGCTCACAATCCCCTAATTCTGTTAAATAAAGTTTGAAATCTATCTCTTTTGATTGTTTTTGCGGGTCATATTCGTGGTGGAGTGCAAGGTCCTGTTTCCCCGCCGGTACGCCGTTTATTTGTACGGAGATATCTTTAAATACGTATTCCGCAAAGAATCTTCTGTTGACCGGAATAGCATGATAAATATCGTCCGAAGGGAGGTTATCAAGGGCGAGATCATAAAGCGATCCGAGTATTGCGATCGCGTTCGTTTTCCGTATGATCTCTTTGTGCCGGTCCCGTGGCACATAGCCCGCTTCTAGTAATACACTCCGGACACCCCGGGCGACCATTGCATCGCCGAACGCACGCGGTTCGTGAGCATCATCGTATCTTCCGATCTGTTCGGGAATGATATGCCGGGAATAGTCCGCTATGCAGGATGCCAGCCGCATGGTATCCCTTCGAACCTCGTCTATCGATAAGGTCCAGTCGCTTGCCGCAGCAAGGAGAGATATTCCCGCGGGTCTTTTTGTCCCTCCTACGGTGTACCGCCGCTCCTGATCATGAAGCGAGTATGCCCACGGTATATCGTATGTATCGATAACATTATGCAAAATTCGTGCCTCGGGGGTACGGAGTGCCAGCGCATCGCGGTTCATATCTATGCCGAGTGCCGTCCGTCGGGTGAATCGTTCGGCGCCGTCGGGATTTAGCATCGGCAATATGTACAAGGTGAGATTATTCCTTATTGCTTCGATGATTTCCGAGGATTTTTGATTGGACATTATTGAAAGAATATCGAGCAATGCACGCGTTGCCGTCGGCTCGTCACCGTGCATTTGCGTCCATAAAAGGACGGGGGTCGGACCGCTTCCAAGCGTGAGCAACCGGATCGGCCGTCGCTCCGTCGATTCTCCGGCGATTTCCTGATCGAACAGACCGTTTGCGAATCTGTCGAGAGTTGTATACAGGTAATCTTGTGTGATCCAGAAGGGAACATTTTCAAGCCGGTTTTGTGAATATAATTGATCAAGCGTTTCGAAAGTTGATGTTGTGTTCATGTATAGTTTTTACTCCGGATTTGCTGGTACATCTCTATAGCCATTTTCAGTTTATGTAATTCATTTTGTTTCTTGTCCGCCGATTTGATCGACAAACTCCAGTGCCATATCGAGAGGTGATTGTGTACCCGTTCTTCCGTCTAAATGGACAATCAGTTTTAAGGACGTATCTATCTCGTGTACGCGCGCCCGAACATGTTTAAGCGACGGAACTTTTGAAATAATATTTTTAAACAGAGCGCTGTCGTAATATTCTTTCATTTCCACGTTCGGGAATTCATACACGATTCGTTTTGAACCGGCATCGACCTTGACAAATCCCAGTCCGGTGGCGCGTATGCGCAGACGGATGACATTCGTCAATGCTTCCGCCTGCGGCGGAAGTTTGCCGAAGCGATCCTGCAGCTCGCTCCGCATCTCCTCCAGTTCTGTTTCCGTTGTGACTGTATATAAGCGGCGATATAGTTCAAGCCGCTCGGCATCGAACGATACATAGGTATCCGGTAGAAATGCATCGACGCTTACATTTACTGTTGCCTGTTCCTGCGGCATAGTTTTTTTCACCTGTGCCTCGGGGAATAG
>SLQE01000246.1 GCA_007131635.1 Bacteroidota bacterium
CCCGAGTATGATTTATTGCTCGACCGGGAAGGAACCGTTGCACTTACGTTACTCCGGTCGGTCGGTTCGATTTCGTACGGAGATTTAAAAACGCGGCGGGGAGGAGAGGCGGCATGGAAAAATATGACACCCGGTGCTCAATGTCCCGGCGAACATACCTTCGGCTATGCTCTTTATCCGCTTGATAAATCCGATCATACCGATTGGACCGGTATACTGGATACCGCGGACGATTTCCTCGTACCGTTATTCAGTGTCGGAAGAAAAAACAGAGAAGACATTACACTGAAACGTTCATGGATGCAAACCGATCTTTCGGGATGTATGATGACCGCATTCAAAGAGAGTGAAGAACAGGATGGATATGTTCTGCGGTGGTACAATCCGGATAGTAGTGACCGGGTATGCGTTCTTGCGCCCGGGTTCAGCGTGTCTGCAGTACAACTGGTTGGGTTACACGAAAAAAAGATCGAAGAGATTCAACCGGAAAAGGAATCGCATATATCGGTTCGAACAAAAGCGAAAACGATTTCATCGGTGAAGTTTTTAAAATAGTACAATGGTGACGGAGAGGCAGATATGGAAGAATCGAAAGAAAAGATGAGAGTAAAGGAAGGCGCCACCCGTCTTTCAAAGTATCGTTATCTGGAAATTCAGATCGTTGAACTGATGGGCGGATGGGTCGAATCGATACCGGAAGCGGAGGTTAAAGTGTCTTTCGGCAGACAGATGTATCAGGATATCGTGCATGCCGATGTTATCGGTAAAAGGCTACCTGAGTTAAAAGCACGGCAGGAAAGGTATCACGCCACTGCACCCAGCGATGGATTCGTCGCCATGCTTGAGAAAATTTGGCATCAAAAAAGCACCGTACACAGATTGACTGCGTTATACCGCGTGCTGAAACCCGGACTCGTCAGTGCCCTGACCGATCACCTTTCGTTCATTGCACTGCCTGAAGATGAGCCCACAGAGAGAATACTAAGAAGTATCATTGAAGCCGAACGGGATGATATCGAATGGGGCGGGAAAATTATTACAAAGCTCATTCATAATGATACTGCACTTCTTCGGGAATCGGAGGCCTGGGAAAAAGAGTTGCAAAGCCTGTGGGATGCGTGCGGTGGTTTGAACGCCGACAGTAATAAAACGGCCACGTATTCCTTCAAAAAGAAGTTTGATTACAGTAAGCAACCGGCACGGGATGCCCGCTGGATAATTGCAGATGATTCCACCGCCTATTCCGAGAAAAACTGGTCGTTTGATACGGCGGAGGGAAAGTTGCACCTGCTTCACGACCTGCTGAACAGCGAATATATTACCGTAGAGCGCACCGGAAGAATTCTTGCTGAATTTCCCGACCTCCCCTGGGCAATGCGAATAGATATGGCGCGCCAATCCTGGGACGAAGCACGGCATGCCGAAATAATTCAGCGGAGGCTGGAAGAACTCGGCGGATATGTCGGAATGTACCCGGTCAACTTTTGGGGATGGGAGGTCGATGTCAACCGTCCCGATCCGCTTGAGCGTCTTGCGTTATCAAATATGACATTCGAAAGGGAGAGCAGTAAGCACGTACGTGATTGGATTGCGAAGGCAAAAAAACAGGGCGATAACGCCTCTGTGCAGTTATTGGAATATATACTTGCGGATGAGGTTACGCACGTTCAGTATGGTCTGCATTGGGTAGATGAACTTACCAAAAACGATCCCGACAGACGAAAGAAAGTCCTTGCGTATCCCAAAAATCTTCTGGCAGAGGAGCATCCCGTCGGAGTTCGATTTGATGAGACAATAAATAAACGTAGCGATTAATCAACTCAACAACTCTTAGTTAACGGAATCCCAAGACAAGACACAATTAACCATCAACCATTAACAAATAACTGAGAAAGAAATGGTCAGAGCAATACAATATAATATCATAATATTTTCACTGTTTTTAGTAATCCAGGGATGCAGCCGGAGTCCTTCGGAACAGGATATCCACACAATACTCGGTAAGGCATCCGCAGATTCGGTTATTGCTCATGTTTTTGAGTTAGCCGATGGAAAATATGAAGGACGACCAACGGGTATGCCCTCGATGATTGAAGCATCAGAGTATATACGTTCAAAAATGAAGGATTACAATCTCAAACCGGGCGTGCATGATACATCATTTTTCCAATGGTGGACGGTAGATTACAATCAGATACTTGAACCGGCCGTTCTCAGTGCATCGATTGGCGGGAGGACTATCCGGTTTACGTTGCTTGAGGATTTTATTCCTTCGAGCAGAACGGGTGCCGGCACTTTTTCTAACAGACCATTGATGATTGTCGATTCGAGCGCAACGGATGCTGAAATCGCGGCAACAAGGAATAATGTCGTATTGTTTGTTCCGCCGTCTGTTATCCCGCAACCGGATGTCGATTTGTCGCCATACGAATCACGCGGTTTACGACGCCAGTATATTTCTGCGATGATAAAAAAGTTCGCCGATGCAGGAGCGGCAGCTCTGCTTCTCGAGGGCGGAACGTCGGGATCGATCAGTACATCTGCCTATGAAGGACTGCCTGTGTACCAGATAACACCCGATGCGGTGAATCGATTAACACGACCGGGATATCTTGCCCCCAGGCAGGGTTCGATTCAACGGGCACCGCAGGTCAGGTTGAGCGGTGAAATACATACGAATTTTCATCTAAATCGACCGACCGTCAATGTAATCGGATTGCTTGAAGGAGCCGACCGCCGCTTGAAGAATGAATACCTTATCATTTGTGCGCATACGGACCATGTCGGAACGATAGCGGGACAGATTCATTACGGTGCTCATGATAACGCGAGCGGGACGGCGGTGATGCTTGAACTTGCACGAATGTTCAGTGAGTTCGCAGAAATGGGTTTCAGACCCCGGCGCTCGATTTTATTTATCGGATTCTCGGGTGAAGAAATGGGTTTACTCGGTTCGAAATATTATGTATATGATGATCCGATCGTACCTCTTGAGAATACACGCGCCGTATTGAATCTGGATATACTCGGAGGCGGAACGGGATATATGGCCGTGGGAGGAGTAACCTATCCCAATTATTTCTCGCTGATCGAGGAGATCAATAATGCTCGGTTCGGGCATGAGTTACTGAAAAGACCGAATGCCGCGAACTCCGACCATTATTTCTTCGGTGAAGAGGGTATACCATCCGTATTTTTGTATGCACTGACGGGTCCGCCGATCGGTATCCACACACCGACTGACACAGCGGATAAAATGGATCCGGAATTTATGAAACAAACTTCTCAATTTACATTTACAATAGCATGGGATCTGGCAAATCGCCAGGATCTGGATAATCTTCCGGAAAGAGTAGAAAACCAATGAGTACAATTAGTAATGTCCCCTTTTACGTGATATACTTTACTATTATTTTTTTTCTATCGACATTGAGAGCATATGGAGAGAGTCCGGTGGATGTTGTTCCGCCACCCGCATCCGCATATATTCAGCAAATAGCTATCGATCACAATAATTCCAATATCGTATACGTTGCGACGATCGGAGCGGGTTTATTTAAAAGCACAAACGGCGGCAAAGACTGGAACGAAATAAATCAAACGGCCGGATTTAAGCGGTACTTTGTCGTTGTCGTAGATCCGATGAATTCATCACGGGTGTATGCAGGAGGTGAGAATACGGGTCTCTGGATGTCCGAAGATCGCGGTGAGACCTGGACGCTTATCGGATTAGAAACGGTAACGATCTGTGAACTTTCGATTGATAAGACTAATACCGATCGCATTTTCCTGGTCGCGCCCGGGGGTGTATATCGGAATAATAATATCCTAAATGAAGAATGGAGACTTGTTTTCGATTACCGTAATTTTCTGGAACAACACTGGACCGGTTCTCATCCCGAACAATTGTGGGGCTTCAGCAGGTTTCAGAAAATTGCCGTCAATCCCCACAATCCGTCCGATATCTACCTCGGTGCAAGATGGGAGGGGGGATATCACAGAAGCCTCGACGGCGGTGATACGTGGGAACATTTCTGGATTTCGGGTGTTTTCCGCCGTGCCGACCCGATCCTTTTTCACCCGACCGATCCCGATCTGGTATTCATCGGTACACACCATCAGGGATTGTTCAAATCGTATAATCGCGGAGCGAGCTGGGTAACATTAACGAGGAGGATGGAGCCGCAAATCCGGACTCCTTATTACGGTGCTTATTTAATCTCGGGAATTGTCTTCGAACCGGGGAATCCTGACGTCATGTACACCGGAACAGATTATTCCAACTGGAAAACAATCGATGGAGGTGTGACATGGTTTGAGCTCGGTAAAACTCTAACCTGCGAGTTTGCACGAAGTTTTGCCGTTGATCCGAATCGAACTAATATTGTGTATGCGGGCACGAATGTCGGCGTTTATAAATCATACGACGGTGGTGAAACATGGATTTCGGTAAATCGTGGTTTCCCCGCGCGTGAGGTGAAACAGGTTATCTCGGTTGAATTTGATAATGAACAATTTGAATATGCGGTTGTTCGCGGACGCCCGGCAGTCTATCGAAGATCGGTAACTCACAATACGGATTGGGTATCTATGTCATGGATGTTATATGAAGACGGAGATAGCATTTCTTATGACGCGGAATCCGGTCGCTTAATTTTAGAGACACCGAACGGTCGGATAACGAGTAGCGACGGAGGTTATCGCTGGAGTGTTCCGGAGGTAAACTATGCGCCGATAGTGAATCTGCCGGTTGCGGCTCCATTCACGGGAGACAGAGATGACCCGCACATGTGGACACTGGATGTGGAACTGTCGGGAAATGTTTTCTTTGAAGATCCGCTTGTAGATCCTCTGTATCAGAGGCCGCCTTATGTAAGTTTACAACTAGTCACAACCGATTATCCCTGTGACGGCAGTACGCCGGTATGGGAGGGGAACTGGGATCGATACCTTAAGGGAACAATCCGGATACCGAAAGAACTGATACAATCCGATGCATATATGCTCTATGTGGAGATAAGGGATTTCCAAAGAAACACGGTGGTAGGATACTCATATGTTACGGAGAGTGATGAAAAAATAATCGTTACCGTTCATCCGGATACTTTACCGCCATGCTTGATTTCCCGGTAGCTGAATACCGGATTACAAATAAAAATGTAATGTGATGAAAGTATTTTATGCTAAAAAAAGATGCCATGAATAATAACTCTATTGGCAGTGTACTGCAAACTATTAAGGCAATTGAAATCCCG
>SLQE01000460.1 GCA_007131635.1 Bacteroidota bacterium
AAGGTAACGAGAGACACCATTATGGAAGAACTGCACCTGAAATACCCGGTATACGGCTTCGATCAGCACAAAGGATATCCGACACAAAAACATAAGCTCGCAATCGAACGATACGGGAAATCACCGGTCCATCGACAATCATTCGGCATGTAACATGCAGAATACCAAAGCATTAGGGAAATCCGGCGAAGACCGCGCGGTAACTTTTTTAGAGCAAAAGGGTTACTCTATCATCAGGAAAAACTACCGGACGGCCGACGGTGAAATCGATATTATTGCCCGGGACGGTGATACGATCGTTTTTGTTGAAGTAAAAACACGTCGTTCGTTATCATTCGGAGTCCCCGAAGCGGGAGTGGATTTCAGGAAACAAAAACAAATTAAAAAGATCGCCGGACAATTTATCTCTCACTACCAGTTGTTTGACCGTAACTGCAGGTATGATATTGTGGCACTTTACTATGAGGGAACGGCGGTCGAAATTAAATACATAAAAAATGCTTTCTACTAGAAAATTGGTTACATAATTGTTTGAAAATAATCATTGAGTCTAAAGCTCATAAAAGTATTAGTCAATTATTATAACCACGGATTTCACAGGTTTTTAACTAAAATAGGCATTATTATTTTTAATCCGTGAAATCCCTACCTGCGGCAGGCCTGGTCTTTGCGCACACTTGACACAGTGGGGATTGAGTTTTAATTTATTTGTCAAATATTTTCAATCAAGGATAAACCTTATTACCTTAGTAACCAGGATAAATAACACATACAACCTTATTACCTTATGGAATAACTGCCAGGAAATAATAAGATAATAAGGTTGGGTAATGGCGAGATAATGCATTGTTACTAAGGTAATAAGGTTTATTGACTCTGATTCAGTCAAGACTTATCAGGATGGATGCTAACATAACTGATAAAGGCATAGAGACTCTGTGTGAAAAGTAATTTTTCTGTCACCTTGAGTGATAGATTGTCACACTTCGACTCCCTGCCTGCCGCAGGCACGGCGCTCAGTGTGACAATCTGCTCAGACTGACAATTTCTAGTTTTCACACAGTCTCCATAGCCATGGGGGTAGTGAATTACAACACTGCGGTATTGTGTGTGTATAAAGATCAGGTGGCAGGCAGGAGTGGCTAAGAAACCTATTAGGATTAGATTCAATATATATATCATACAAACACGATACCCAACGAATATGTGAAAGGAGCGGCAATGAGCGGTTTATTTCTTATTGTTTCTATAGTGGTCCTTGTTTTCATTGCTTATATAACCTATGGTTCGTTCATCGCACGTAAACTGGGCATCGATCCGGCGCGAAAAACACCCGCTCATACTAAATCCGATAACATCGACTACGTACCGGGTAACCGCTATGTTATACTCGGTCACCATTTTGCTTCGATTGCCGGGGCCGGCCCGATTGTCGGACCGGTTCTTGCTGCTGCTTTCGGATGGCTGCCCGTCTATCTGTGGATACTCGTTGGGGGTATTTTTATGGGAGCGGTGCATGATTTTGCGTCTACGGTCGCTTCACTGCGGCACGATGGAAAATCGATCGGCGAGATTGTCCGGATGTATATCGGAAACCGGGGGAAAAAGTATTTTTTAGTCTTTAGCTTTGCAACGATGCTGCTGGTGGTTGCCGTCTTTACAAACATTGTTGCGAATACATTTGTACTGGTACCCAGTGCAGCAACGGCATCGGTATTTTTTATCGTTCTCGCAATAGTGTTCGGAATAGCTCTGCGGCGCTCGGGTATGTCCCTGGGTTTATTGACCATTATCGGTGTCAGTTTTTTATTTCTCGGTATCTGGTTCGGTGAATATAATCCGTTAATTCTCTCATCCGATACCGAAACGGCTGTTAATATCTGGCGTATAATACTGCTTGTGTATATTTTCTTTGCGGGTGTTGCACCTGTCTGGTTATTATTGCAGCCGCGTGATTATTTGAATTCATTTTTGTTATATGCCGTTATGCTCGGCGGTCTCATAGGTATTTTCATGCTCAATCCGACAGTTAATCTGGAAGCATTTAAAGGTTTCCGGGTTGCAATGGGTGCGGAGGGAACAATCGTTTGGTTATTTCCGATATTGTTTGTTACCGTCGCCTGCGGGGCAATTTCAGGTTTCCATTCACTTGTTGCGTCCGGAACGACGGCAAAACAGCTTGATAACGAAAAAGATGCAAAATTCGTCGCATACGGCGGTATGTTAGTCGAGATTGTGCTTGCCGGCGTTGCTATTATCGCGGTAGCGACTCTCGCTGCAACCCAGTTCAACGAGTTTTATTCTGCCGGTCAGTATGTTGCCGCTTTTGCAACCGGTGTAGGTACCTTCATTGCCGCAATACCTCTTCTTAATATATCCCCGGATGTGGGAACGACGTTTGCCGCGCTTGCAGTGTCCGCATTTGCGCTCACCTCTCTGGATACATGTTGTCGCTTATCCAGATATCTTTTTCAGGAATTTTTCGAGGGCAGCGATCGACCGGTCATGAAAGAATTTTCAAGGAACCGTTATATCGGAACGGGATTTACCGTTATGCTCGGTGCGGCACTTGTTTTCAGTGGAAGCGCCGGTGTCCTGTGGCCGATGTTCGGCTCGGCAAATCAAATGCTTGCGGCACTGTCATTACTGGCAGCATCCATGTGGCTCGCGAAGCGCGGTAAAGATAATTGGTTCGTGCGCTATCCGATGATATTCATGTTCGCCGTCACTCTCGCTGCATTAGTAACACTCGGTTATAATAATTACATTGCCGGTAATTATCTGCTGACAGTCATTTCAGGAGCGTTATTTATCCTGGCAATAACGCTTGCCGTGCAGGCGGGACGCAGTCTTGCCGAATTCAGGAAGGAGCAGGAAAACGAAGCCGGCCGGGTCCCCCGAGAGATTGAGATGGAAAAATAATCGGGAAATGTAATGAAACCGTGTAATTTTCGGGTAATTTGCATTTCAGATATTTCGTTTCTATATTAAATGTCACGTTGCTTCGTTTTATGGTTTTTTTTCTTCCCGCCGATAATAACACAATAAAATATGGAGGATGAATGAAAATTGCTGTTTGTGTAAATCATGTCCCGGATACGGAGACGAAAGTCAGGGTTGCATCCGATGGTAAGACTATCGATCCGTCGGGGGTGAATTATGTATTGAATCCCTATGATGAATTTGCCGTGGAAGAGGCGCTTAAAATTCGTGAAAAGAACAACGGCGAAATTCTTGCAGTTTCCCTGGGAAACGACTCCAATAAAGAAACACTCCGTAAAGTGCTGGCAATGGGAGTGGATAAGGCGGTGCTGCTGAAAGCTGCCGCCGAACAGGATTCTTATTCTGTCGCAAAAGCAATATCTGAATACCTGAAAACGTACGAACCTGATTTGATATTGATCGGGAAGCAATCGATTGATTCCGATAATTCACAGGTCGGCGGATTGCTCGCGGAATTTCTCGGTTTACCGTCGGTCAGCGTTGTGGTGAAGCTTGAAATTGCCGACGGCATTGCGAAAGCCGAACGCGAGATTGAAGGAGCTCACGAGCATGTTGAACTAACGCTCCCCTGTGTCATCTCGACACAGCGCGGTCTGAATGAACCGCGATATCCTTCCCTCAAAGGTATTATGCAGGCAAAGAAAAAAACCATAGAGGAAGTCGATGCGCAACAAACCGAGCCGCGCGTAAAAATAATTGGAATGAAAAGCCCCCCCGAGAAACAACCCGGGAAGATTGTCGGTGAAGGACCGGATGCAGTGCCTGAACTCGTCAGGCTGCTTCGTGAGGAAGCCAAAGTTGTGTAATATCTTCCACCCAAATTGACGTACATTTTTTAGGAGATAGTTAATTTATGAGTGTTACAATACTTGCAGTTGCAGAACAACGAAACGGTGAAATTAAAAAAACATCATTCGAGACAGTCCGAAAAGCCCGTGAGATTGCGGACGGACTCGGCGGCACTTTTAAAGCGCTCCTGATCGGTAATTCGATTAACGACACGGCGAAAGAGCTTGGAAAATACGGGGCCGGATCCGTCATAGCGGTCAATAACGATAAGCTCACTCATTATTCGACAACGGCGTATACAAAGGTCGTCGGTGAGATCGTGAAAAAAGAAGGGGCAGAGATTGTCTTTTTCCCGGCAACGGCGCTTGGTAAAGATCTGGCACCCTGTGTGGCGGCACGCGTGGACGGTGCCGTAGCCGCCGATTGTACGGAATTAAAAATTGAAGGCGGCGATATTATCGCGACAAGACCGGTCTATGCAGGAAAAGCTCTTATTGATGTCAAGATCGATGCACCCGTGAAGATATTTACTCTGCGTCCGAATGTTTTTCCGGCAGGAGAACCCTCGGGTGATGAAGCAACTATTGAAGAAGCTTCCGTGGATATTTCCGATGATGATCTCAAAGCGAAAGTCACAGAGATGACGGAAACGTCTAAAGGGAAACTTGATGTTACCGAAGCGGATATAATAGTATCGGGCGGACGCGGATTAAAAAGTCCCGATAACTTTCACCTGATAGAAGAGCTTGCGGATGTTCTCGATGCTGCGGTCGGTGCATCGCGTGCGGTGGTGGATGCAGGGTGGCGGCCTCACGATGAACAGGTAGGTCAGACGGGAAAAACGGTCAGTCCGGCATTATATGTTGCGGTTGGGATATCCGGCGCGGTACAGCATCTTGCAGGAATGTCTTCTTCGAAGTATATTGTTGCTATTAATAAGGATAAAGATGCACCTATTTTTCAGATCGCGGATTATGGCGTCGTGGGAGATGCTCTGGAGATTGTGCCGGTTCTAAAAAATGAATTGAAAAAAACACTCGGAAAATAGATTTGAATTTCATAGTACATCTTAATAGATTACTATGTTCACGTATTTTGTGTGTGAAAATTAACGAGGAGGATGGTGTGTCAGATAATAATAAAATACAAGTTGAAATAATGGGGTTGGCGGCGAGTCCCGCGAGCGGTGGAGCGTATGCACTTATTCTGAAAGAAGTATCGGGAACGAGGCGGCTGCCGATAATTATCGGGGCTTTCGAAGCGCAGGCAATTGCGCTGGAGATGGAAGGGATCAAACCTCCTCGTCCGTTAACTCATGATTTGATAAAAAACATCATCGATGCACTCGGGGTTTCACTGCATAACGTTTTCATCAGCGAGTTACGCGACGGTACGTTTTTCGCGCGGCTTGCTCTGAATTCAATGAATACCGAGATCGATTCACGTCCGAGTG
>SLQE01000472.1 GCA_007131635.1 Bacteroidota bacterium
AATAAAGGGCGAATAACTGCGTTAATCAATCCAAGTATGAGAGCGGTAACGAGAGCTATGTAAAATCCCTCGATTTCAATATTTGGAAGGATATATGCAACAAGCATGAGAGCAAGTGCATTTATAACCCATCGGATTATTAAAAACATACCAATTTCCTTTTATTAATTTTCGTACTTAGATAAAATATTTATTTATTGTACAATTATTAATTAAAAAAAGCAATTTTCAGGCAATAATCCTGGGGCTAGTGAATTATTGCGATATTTCGCCCCTTTATCTGCTATCCCGTTTTTTGCATAAATCACTATTTTTTTTGTCTTTCCTCTTGACTTTCTTAATAATAGTGGTAAATTTAAGTCATCGGTGGGTAATTGTGGGGGAATGTGGATAATTTGTAGATAAGCAGGGTAAATTTGTCTTATCGCCGTAAGGCCTTTGCGGGAAAGACCTGTCGATTGTTCACATAGTAGGGTGGCGAAAATAATCATAATGAAGGTTCATTATGTCCTCTTTTAAGGGCAGTCACATACATTCAATTGATAATAAAGGAAGAGTACATCTTCCTGCAAAACTTCGCAAACATATATCGCCCGAAGCGAACGATACATTTGTTATTACGCGGGGTTTTGAGCAATGTATTTTTGCTTATCCGCTCGATGAATGGAATATTTACGAAAAAGCAATACGCGGCTTGCGATCATCGAGTGCTGATAACCGTTTCGTCATGCGAACTCTTTTACAGTATGCGGTTGAAGTTCAGCTCGACGGTCAGTCACGCATTATGTTGCCGCAAAATTTGTTACAATTTGCCGAAATTAAGAATGAAGTCTTTGTCCTGGGAGTACTTGAACGCATCGAGATCTGGAATCCGGAAACATATAAAAATTATACTAATCAACATGATGCTTCATACGAGGACGTTGCAGAAAAAGTATTTAAAACGAACGATATCCCGGCATAAAAATGAACACTGAATACCACGAGCCCGTGCTCGTGAGTGAAGTGTGCGAATATCTGGTTACATCGCACGACGGTATATATGTCGATGCAACGACAGGCGGAGGAGGACATACGAAAGCGATACTCGAGACCGTATCACCCGGAGCACGTATTGTATGTTTCGACAGGGATGCCGATGCCATCGGCGAATCGAAGCGGAAATTGCAGCAGTGGAAGTCGCAGCTAACATTCATACACGACGTCTTTGGTGCTATGCAGGATCGACTGCAACAATTATCAATCAACAAAATTAACGGGATCCTTTTTGATCTCGGTGTCTCATCATTCCAGATAAACAATGCAGATCGCGGTTTCACCTATCAACAGGAGGCGAAACTGGATATGCGAATGGATATGCGATCCGGAATAACCGGCGTAGACGTGCTGCAAACATATAAAGAACGGGAACTTGCCGATATTTTTTTTCATTACGGCGAAGAGCGAAAAGCGCGTCGGATAGCACGAAAAGTCGTCGAGGAAAGAAATAAAAAACCAATTACAACAAGCACGGAACTTGCGGAAATCGTCCGGGCAATAGTCGGTGAGCGTCATCTCGTTAAATCGCTGGCGCGAATATTCCAGGCATTGCGGATTGAGATCAATGCGGAACTTGATCAACTATCGAAAGCACTTGAACAGACAACAGATCTGCTGCACACGGGCGGCAGACTGGTAGTGATTTCGTACCATTCGCTTGAAGACAGGATCGTGAAACGTTTTATGAAAGAACGGTCGGCAAAAAGTAAAAGATCCGAAGATCCTTTTGCCCGGCAGGATATCGAGATCGATCCGGATTTTCGGATAGTAACGAAGAAACCGGTTCTGCCGCAACCGGATGAACAGAGACGAAACCCCAGATCCCGGAGCGCAAAGCTTCGTGCGGCTGAGCGATGCTAATGCTATGAACTATGAACCGTTAACGACAAATTGTTTTACGGTATGAGGAACGATACTAATAATACCGTTTTGGTGCAGGAATATCTCCGGCGTACAAAGCAACGCACGGCTGATATCAGTGCCGAACAAATGCAGGGTAAACAGCCCGGGTATGTATATCGTTTCGGTCCGAAAACACCGCGCCGGAAAAGGGTGTCTACATTTAATATTATCCTTTTTTTGTTCGTTTTCGCCGGCCTGCTTGTATTGTATATAAGTAACATTATTGCCGTAAACGGATTGGTCAAAGAAATTAATGTACTCGAGCGTGAATACGACCGGGTGAGAAATCAGAACGAGGTCCTGCGTGCGGATTTGAACAGACGTACCGGACTTGAAAACATCGGATCTGTTGCGACGGATCGACTCGGATTGAGAAATCCGACCGAACCGCCGAGATGGATAACCATCGATACTGACGATGCAAAGAAATTACAACGTGAACTGGATAGACGTAATCATTGAAACGGACTCAAAAACATACTGAAAAAAAATCGATGAAGGATACTGTACCTCCCCGACCATCGCGAAATGCGGGCTGGGGTCGCTTCCTGTTCGTCAAACTGATCTTTCTGGCAATGTTTTTGGTAATTCTCGGACGGCTGTTCCAGATCCAGGTTCTCGACCGGACCGAATACCGGGAAATCGCGAAACGTCAATACGAATCCCAGCAGGAACTGCCTGCTACGCGCGGTGTGGTGTACGATCGGAACGGTAATGTTCTAATTTCCAATACGCAGTTTGTATCGTTCGCGGTCGATCCTTTTATGCTCGGCAACGATGTGGAAAAACTGTCACGGAAATTTTCATCCGTTTTCGGAAAACCGGCTGCGCAATATGCTCAGCGAATACGCAACGGAAAACGATTTGTATGGCTCGAACGACGGGTTTCACCGGATTATCTGCAAAGTATCAGTCCGGGCGAATATAATGGTCTGCTAGTCATCCAGGAACCGAAACGGCTCTACCATTACGGAAACTTCGCAAGCGACCTGCTCGGCGTAACAGATATTGATAATACCGGGTTATCCGGAATTGAATTACAATTTGACAGGATACTCCGGGGCAAGAACGGATACATCATTCTGCAGCGAGACGGAAAAAGGCGAACCTTTCCGACAGTCGATTACCCGCGTATCGAACCTGTGAACGGTAATAACCTGGTGTTGACGATTGATCTTGCGTTGCAGTCGATCGTCGAGGAAGAATTGAAACGCGGTATCGAGCGAAACAACGCCGAATCGGGATTGGTAGTTATGATGAATCCTAAAACCGGTGCCGTGCTCGCTATGGCAAATTATCCATCCGGCGGCCGCAATCGTATCGTTACCGATATGTTCGAACCGGGTTCAGTCTATAAGCTTGTTACTTCGGCAGCAGTGATAGAACATAATCTGAGATCCGGTAACGACCAGTTGTATGCCGAGAACGGAGAATATAGGGTCCAGTTACCGAACAGACGTTTCAGGACAATTCGTGACACGGAAAAATATGAATGGCTTACCGTGCGGGAAGCGGTGATGTATTCGAGCAATATCGTCATGGCAAAACTATCCGACGAGATCGGAGCCGAACGTTTTTATAAGATGTCCCGTGATTTTGGATTCGGAATTCCGACCGGTATCGAAATACCCGGTGAAGTTCGCGGAGAATTAAAACGTCCGGTGCACTGGTCGGGTACGACACTGCATACTATGTCGTTCGGGTATGAAGTCGGTGTCACACCGTTACAGATAACCGCCGCATATGCTGCGATAGCAAACGCAGGAATCCTGCATAAGCCGTATGTCGTTGAACGCGAACTCGATGCACGAGGACGGGTAATCAGACAAAGAGATCCTCAGCAGATAAGACGTGTGATGACCGCTGCAACCGCCGATACGCTGGTGTCATTTTTTGAAGATGTGGTTCTCAGGGGAACGGGCAGAAATGCGCAAATCAAAGGTGTTCGAATTGCGGGAAAAACGGGAACGGCACGCAAACATGTCGACGGCAGGTATTCGAGTTCCGATTATACCGCATCGTTCGTCGGGTTCTTTCCTGTTGAAGATCCCGAAATCGTATGCCTTGTTATGATGGATAACCCCCGGAGCGGTGGTTATTACGCAAGCGGGACGAGTGTTCCGGTCTTCCGCAGTATTGCCGAACGTATCGTATCTACCGGGTTATTACGGGTACCGGCAACAGACCCCGGAAAGTTTGAAGAAATGCAGAGGCATATACAGAAAACAAGTGCAGCACAACAAATTGAAGAGTTTTCAAAACCGCGCGTTCCGGATGTGCAGCATTATCCGCTCAGCGTTGCGCATAGGATCCTTGTACAGAACGGTTATCAGGTTGGTACCGAGGGAAACGGTTATGTAATTCATCAGGATCCGCCGGCAGGTACGCGTACCGATAAAACGACAAAAATACTATTAACAGCGGTAGAGTCGGTTGGAACAGCCAAAGACACCGTCACCGTACCGGATCTCAGGGGACTGGCTGTGCGCAGTGCGCTGAACCGTTCGCTGGCGGAGGGTTTCCATCTTGACATTTCGGGAAGCGGTGTCGTTGTTCAGCAATCGGTGAAACCGGGTGAGCGTATCCCGCAGGGAACCATCATCCGTGTACAATGCAGGCCGAAAATAAGTACTGTACCGATAGCCGGTTACTGATAAAGATTGCTATCGCGTTTGTGGTTCACGACTGAGATAAGGAACAAGTGAGAGAGTCAAAGTGTATGGGTGTATCGGGTAAAGATATAATGACTGTAGCAAGAGAAATCGGGAACGACAATCATTCGGTTCGCGAAATGGATTTTACGTCGGTATCGATCGATTCGCGTTCTATGCCTGACGGTGCTGTTTTTTTCGCTATCCGGGGTGAACAGCGGGATGGGCATGACTTTGTTCCGGAAGCTTCAAAGCGGGCGGGTGCTGTTGTCGTTGATCAGAGGTGGTGGAACGAATGTGGCTCAGTGAAGAAAACTGATATCCGGTCGCCGATAATCATTGTCGATGATACGGTGAAAGCCCTGGGTAACCTCGCGCGGTTGCATCGCCGAAAATTTAATATACCAATACTTGCTATTACCGGTACAAGCGGTAAGACAACGACCAAAGACATGGTTGCACAGGTGCTCGGGAAAAAATATGCCGTTCACCGGACGAAAGGTAATTTTAATAATCATCTTGGATTACCTCTGACGTTATTTGATATGAAAGCCGGCGATGAAATATCGGTTGTCGAAATAGGCATGAATCATCCCGGTGAAATCGAATATCTTTGTTCGATTGCGGAACCGACACATGGTCTGAT
>SLQE01000014.1 GCA_007131635.1 Bacteroidota bacterium
AGCATACGAATGAGGGGTATCCACATTATATATTCGAGGGTACGCTGCGCTTCGAAATGATTACCGATCAGTCGAACAACTGGGCAATTCACCGCTGGGCGGATTTTCCCGGCGGCGACAATCAGAGCTGGAGTGAATTAAAAGGTACATTTAAATTATAATTAAGAACAGTTATCAGTTATTGGTTATTGGTTAATAGTTGCGTATACCCGGTATTAAGAAACCATTAACCGATAACCAATAACGAGTAACAATTTTACGCTGAAAGAATATGCAACACGTACGGGGACAATTTCCTTCGTTAAGTAAAATATTTTATATCGTTATCCTTGCTGCGGTCCTTTTGAGCGGTATCAATATAAGGTGCATCAATCCGTTTGCCCCGGCATTTGACGATTCACCGGCAACGGGTAATGATGTACTCGGTGATCAGACAACAATCGAAGGGGCTTTTATCAATTTTAAGTTGTCCTATACGACACAGGATACACTGCTGTACGGCCGGCTGCTCGCACCCGATTTCGTCTTCGTGTATACCGATTATGACCGCGGCATAGATGTATCGTGGGGACGCGACGAAGATATGCGGGCAACACACCGCTTGTTCAGAAGCGTGAGCAATATCGATCTCATCTGGAATGAGATCATTTCACAAACCGGCGACTCGTTACGGGCATCGGTCCGCCGGTCGTTCAATTTAACGATATCCTTCAGCGCCGATGACATCATCCGCATCGGCGGCTATGCCAACTTACAATTCCAGCGCCGCGATCCTGAAACTATCTGGAGGATAACACGCTGGACGGATGAATCAAATTTTTAGCCTATAGATAAGGGACACAATATAGCATGGGATACACACTTCGAGAGGGCCTCTCCGGTTTTAAACGGGCAAAACTATCGACCACGATCTCGATCATCACAATAAGTATATCGTTGATTTTACTGGGTACATTTGCAATTATTTTTGCAAATGTACACGAGGTCACCGATACCCTCAAACGGGAAGTACAAATCGAGGTATTCCTGCTCGACGATATAACCGAGGCGCAGCGCAATCGGATGAGAGACCGGATAGGCGCACAAGCAGGAGTGGATAATGTTACCTATATTTCGAAAGACGATGCCGCTGAAATTTTTAAACAGGAATTCGGTGAGGACATATTCAGTGTTCTCGATTTTAACCCGCTCCCGGCCTCGTTTCGCGTATCGTTGCAACCCGGGTACGTACACAGCGACTCCATCGCCGCCATTGCCGCTTTCATTGAAGGTCTCGAAGGGACTGATACCGTTCAATACCGCCAATCCCTGCTCGATATGCTTACAAGTCGCATCCAGACGGTTCTGGCAATTTCAATCGGTATCGGGATACTCCTGGCGATCTCAGCCATATTCCTCGTTTCCAACACCATACGCCTCACCATCTATGCAAAACGTAAACTCATCGAGACCATGAAACTTGTCGGGGCAACAAAAGGATTTATCCGGAGGCCGTTTCTGGTGGAAGGATTTGTACAGGGTGTGTGCGGGGGTATCCTGGCAATACTGTTTATATACATTATCCTTCTTTTAATACGGAAAAATGTATCGGCACATCTGTTTGCACTCGGGGAATACGAAATATATTTTTACACTGTTGTGCTGATTACCGGAAGCCTGCTCGGGCTGCTGGGCAGCGCGGTTTCAATACGACGGTTTTTGAAAATATAAGCGGTAAGCACAGAATCTGTAATTGTGCTTCCTATTGACTTCGTTCCGACACTTTTATAACTTATCCATACAAGAGCGGATCGGAGAAGTATTGATTCCCCTTACCATCCGGCGTGGGTCAAATCTGTTTTTCAATGCTTCCCGTCCATACACATACAGGTTTACTTTCTATGAAAAGAACTTTCTCACCGTATAAGCTCGAAACATATCGCACATCAAGGAGTATTCATTATGTACCAAAAATCACCAACACAGGAGTGGACTTCCAACGTAGTGCGTTACAAGAAGTTTTCAGGAAGCTGGGCATGGCTTCTGCACCGCATTACCGGTCTCGGTCTCACCGCGTATATACTCGTCCACATCAACACACTTGCATCACTACAAGAGGGTCCCGAAGCATTTAACGCGAAGATGCAGGTATTCATGCAGCCGCATTGGATCTTTGCAGCCTGGATTCTTTTCGGACTCGTTCTGTATCACACTCTTAACGGTATCCGGATTGTCATTATTGATTTCGGCAAAGGAGCAAAGTATCACAAGCAGCTACTGTACGGAGCCGTCGTAATCGGTCTCATCGTATTTCTCTGGATGGGATATATTATGTTCTTCGGTCATGCAGAATACGATTTTCTGTCGATGATCGTTACCTCATACAATTGATATAGAATAAGGAGTTTTATCATGTCATATAAATATATCGGTTCCCGGGGATCGGGTTCGATGAGCTGGTTCCTTCAGCGCATAAGCGGTATCGTGCTTGTGTTTGTAATGGTCGGACACTTTATCCTCATGCACTATAATCCCGAAATGGGGCACTCGTTCAACAGGGTGTTTGAGCGGATGCAGAACCCATACTACCAGATGCTGCAAATCGCATTCGTCGTGCTTGCTCTCTACCACGGCTTGCAGGGCGTCTGGAATATATACCGTGATTTCAAATTCCCGTCATGGCTCAACATGGCGGTTCTGGCTATACTGATCGTCGTCGGAGTCGGTTTCGGTGCGCTTGGTATCGCAAACATTTTACATTTTTAATGTTAACGAAAAAGGAATTTCCACTATGAAACTATCACATGACGTCGTTATCGTTGGAAGCGGATTGGCAGGTTTGCGCGCGGCGCTTGAAGCATCGCAATACTATAATGTTGCCGTCGTATCGAAACTCTTCCCCCTTCGTTCGCATTCCGGTGCGGCACAGGGCGGAATAGCCGCTGCACTGGCCAACGAAGAAGAAGACTACATCGACTGGCACTTTTTCGATACCGTCAAGGGATCGGATTATCTCGGCGATCAGGATGCCATCGAGCTTCTTGTAAACGATGCAATTCCGACACTCTACGAACTTGAACATTTCGGTACACCGTTCAGCCGCACGCCCGAAGGAAAAATCGCGCAACGCAAGTTCGGCGGGCATACAAAACATTACGGTGAAGCCGCCGTCCTCAGGGCCTGCTACGCTGCCGACCGTACCGGCCATGTCATCCTGCATACGCTGTATGAACAGTGCGTAAAAAATAACGTAAAATTTTATAACGAGTATTACGCGATCGATCTGCTGGTGAAGGATAGTATCGTACGCGGACTTGTTGCGTACGACATGCCGAACGGACGCTTCGTCGCGTTCCATAGTAAAGTCGTTATGTTCGGCACCGGCGGTTACGGACGTGCTTATAAAATCACTTCCAACGCACACGCAAACACGGGCGATGGACTCGGCATTACGGTGCGTGCAGGCATTCCGCTTGAAGATATGGAGTTTGTGCAATTTCATCCGACGGGTATCTATGGATACGGTATTCTGGTTACGGAGGGCGCCCGCGGTGAAGGGGGCTATCTGCTCAACAACGACGGCGACCGGTTTATGAAAAAATATGCACCAAAAGTCATGGAGCTCGCTCCGCGCGATCTCGTATCAAGATCGATATGGGCTGAAATCAACGAAGGCCGGGGTATCGACGGCAAGCGTTGCGTGCATCTCGACCTGCGTCATCTCGGTGCCGAGCGATTGAAAGAACGTCTCCCGGAAATCATGGGATTTTGCCGAAAGCTCGTCGGCGTCGATCCGGTCAAAGAACCGATCCCGATCGAACCGACTGCACACTATTCGATGGGCGGCATTCCCGTCACCGTTGATGCGCAAGTGCTGGCAGACGGCATCAATAAAAAAGTGGAGGGATTCTACGCAGCCGGTGAATGTGCCTGCGTTTCGGTTCATGGCGCCAACCGCCTCGGGACCAACAGCCTGCTCGACGCAGTCGTGTACGGAAGACGGGCCGGTAAATCTCTGGTCAGGTTTTTGAATGAAAACGGAACCGTCAAAGCCGATTTTGTCGAAGACCAGTATAAGGCATCGCTTGACCGGGTAGATAAAATCAAGAATAATACCGGTAATGAAAAGGTCAGCTATCTCCGTACCGAACTGCAAAATGTGATGAACGAAAAGGTAGGCGTTTACCGTGACGGGAAACCTCTGGAGGAAGCTTTGGAAAAAGTAGAAGAACTCGAACAGCGTTTTAAAAATATTCAAATAGACGATAAAGGGTCGGTATTCAACACCGATCTTGCAGAGGCACTCGAACTGGGTAATCTGCTTGATTTCGCACAACATATAGTAGCCGGCGCATTGAACCGCCATGAAAGCCGCGGCGGACACGCACGGATCGACTTCCCGAAACGGGACGATAAGGACTGGTTGAAGCATACAATTGCACTTCGCAAAGATGACGGCTCACTCGAGTTCACCTACAAACCGGTTGTCATTACAAAATTTCAACCTAAGGAAAGGACGTACTAAGATGAAGATCAACCTTAGATTATTTCGTTACAATCCCGAAACAGACAAAAAACCGCACTATCAGCACTATACCGTCGAAGCGGAGCCAACCGAAAAAGTACTCGATTTATTGCATAAGGTGAAATGGGAACAGGACGGAACACTTGCATTCAGGAGATCCTGTGCACACGGTATCTGCGGTTCCTGTGCGATGACGGTAAACGGAGAAAACATGCTCACCTGCGAAGCACTGATCGGTAACTTAAAGAAACAACAGAGTATAACCATCGAACCACTGCCGTCGCTGCCCGTTATTAAAGACCTGGTTGTCGATATGGAGAATTTTTATGCAAAATATAAAATCATCAAACCATATCTCATCAACAACTCTCCGCCGCCCCCAACCGAGAGAATACAAAGTGTCCGGGAGCAGCGTATAATAGACGAGTCGACCTGGTGCATTATGTGCGGTGCGTGCAGTACCAGTTGTCCTTCGAACTGGAGCAATCCGGATTTCCTCGGACCTGCGGCATTATTGAAAGCGTATCGGTTTATCTTCGATACCCGCGATGAAGGAGCAGAGGAACGATTGAATATCCTCGATCATGGCGACGGCATCTGGCGCTGCAGAACGATCTTCAACTGTGTGGAAGCATGTCCGAAAGAGATTGATGTCACCTATCATCTGTCACAATTGAAAAAGGCAATCGTAACGAGAGAAATATAATTCGATGATG
>SLQE01000415.1 GCA_007131635.1 Bacteroidota bacterium
CAGCGGGAATTCAGCGGTCTGGTTACCTCTATGGGCAATCCAGGCTTACACCTGGAGAAGACGATCGCATACGAGCTTGGCTATGAACAGAATTTGTTTGATAGATTCCTGCTCAGGTTGGCAGCATATTACAAGGATATCTCGGATCAGCCGGGTTGGGTATATTACGAGAATTTCGATGGGTCAGTGCAATACAACATCACCGAGAACCTCAATTACAGAGATATTCGTGGGTTTGAGTTAACTCTAGACAAGCGCGCCGGAAGATGGTTGACCGGTTTTATCAATTATACTTATGATGTACGAACCAGCGGCTTCTTCGGATACCTGCAATACTACCAGGATCCGACAAAACAGCGCGATTACCTACGGCGCAATCCGTATCAATCGCGTCCGCGGCCACAGCCTTTTGCCCGTGCACATTTGAATTTACGGACACCGGAAGATTTCGGTCCGGAGTTTATGGGCGAAAATATACTGGGGGGTTGGAATATTAGTTTACTTGCGGACTGGAGGGCAGGTGCATTCTATACCTATAATCCATTCAGTATCCCCGGTGTTGTCGATGACGTACGATGGAGGGACTGGTATAATGTGGATGTACGGATAATGAGGAATGTTAAAGTTATTGATTATGCCTTCCAGTTTTTTGTCGATATATCTAATGTTTTCAATATCAAGCATATGAATATGGCCGGTTTTTCCGACCAGTACAATTGGTTCGATTATCTCGCGAGTTTAAGATTACCGTGGAGAGATGGAATCTTTAAGGGGAATGATCGGATCGGAGACTCTCGTCCGAGGAATGTACAATACGATCCGCTTGAGGCGAATCCGGGGAACGATCCGGAAATAGCAAAGAGAAATCAGGAGCGTATTGACACGCGTGCATACATAGACAATCCCAATATTGAAGCATTAACGTTTTTAAATCCCCGGAAAATTACGATTGGATTCAGGTTTAATTTCTAAAAACAGTTTCGAATATTTAAAGGAAAATGAGATATGCAAATAATACATAATAAAATTCCGTCACTATTCCTGATTCCACTTTTAGCAATACTCTTTCTGCCCTGGGATTATGCAACAGCCCAGGTGGAAGGAACCAGAACGCGACATATCAGGATCGGTGAATTACAAAATCATTATACGGCATACGGTTCGGAACGTGCATGGAATAACAACTACTATGAGGGCCTGCAATGGCCTGCCTGGTACCCGTATCAGGACAATGCAGTTATCGAACGATTTTGGTTCGGAGTTAAGGACTTCGTCGATGCGAACGGACACAATTGGGGTACGTATGCGATTCATTCTACTGCCGGTTATGTCGGTAACTCACTTTTTCCGGTTAAGCATGATCAGACTGCGAAGTTTGAGCCGCCGGCTGTAATTGTTGACGGTATCAATGTTACCGCACATCATTTACAACAAATCGACGATTATGATCCGGACCAAATACCGGATCGCATTGTAACAAACATTGTAAACACCTCAATGGGACTCACAGTGACCCGGCGCATTCTGGCTTTCAGTCAACAATATCATGATAGCTATCATATATTGGAGTACACATTTGAGAATACGGGAAAAACAGGTTATAGCGATGATGTGGTATTGCGGCAGACCCTTAAGGACTTATATGTTAATTTTCGGGCACGCTATAGCTGTGGTCGTGAGGGGACCTGGAGTATCGGTCACAAACAAACGTGGGGGGCGGTTACCTGGATGACAAAGCGGGGAGAAGATTATCCCGAACATGCAGGTCAACCGATTACAGAAGATAATCCGATTGTCGATTGGCTCCGGGCTGGGTTCGGTTGGTCAGGGCAAAACCGGGATAATTCATTTGATAATATCGGTGGTCCGTTCAGAACCGGCGACGGGCGTTTACGTTCGGTACAACATGTAGGTCAGGCAGTACTGCATGTAGATAAGAGTGGTACAGATAAGTCAGACGATCCGTACCAGCCGTTCCTGCTCGGATGGCACGCAGGTGATTCCTATCCATCGATCGGAGATATGTCACCCGGTTCAGAGCCGCAAATGAAATTGCTTTATGATATGTTAGCCGGAGAGCCATATGGTGCGGGTGGAAACTACCGAATGGATGAAGCATATATGCATCAACATCTTGATCCCGGTGCATCTGTGGGTGTCGGTGGAGGGGCGGCGGTTTGGCTGGCATTCGGACCGTTTACGCTGGAGTTCGGAGAGAGTATTACCATCGTTATTGCCGAAGGTGTGAATGGATTAAGTCGTGAAATGGCGGAGCAAATAGGCCGGAGATGGAAGCAGGCATTCGACGATCCGTCGGACACCGGTCCGTTTACTTTACCCGACGGTTCGACAACTAATAATAAAGATGAATTTAAGAACGAGTGGGTCTACACAGGTAAAGATTCGATTATGCAAAACTTCGGTCGTGCATACAGAAGCTTCCAGAAAGGTTATAACATTCCGCAGCCGCCGTTACCCCCACCGGTATATGATATAACCTCCGGTGGAGACCGAATTATGCATCAATGGGCGCCCAGTCCGTCCGAAGGTCAACCGGGATTTGCGGGATACAGGATTTACAGAGGCGTCGGCAGACGGGATACAACGTATCAAAAAATCGCTGAGGTCGGACCGGGTATCACAAGGTTTGATGACACCGATGCACGGCGGGGTGTATCGTATTATTATTATCTTACTGCGTATAATGACGGCAGCAATAACACAAGCGGAGAGGCAAACCCCACGGGTGAATTAGAAAGCGGTCGTTTTTATACCCGTACCACGGAACCGGCATTTTTACAGCGTGAAGCCGGTCGATCTCTCGACGATATACGGGTTGTGCCGAACCCGTATAATATCAGAGCGAGACATTTGCAGTATCCCGGTGAGCCGGACAAAATTATGTTCCTCAATGTGCCGGGACAATGCATTATTCGCATATACACCGAGCGGGGTGATTTGATAGAAACGATCGAACACACCGACGGAAGCGGTGATGCAACCTGGCAATCGCTCACATCCTCGCGTCAGATTGTGGTAAGCGGTGTCTATATAGCTCACTTCATGGTGACCGAAGATCAGCATGACTCCGTGACGGGTGAATTGTTATATCGTGCGGGCGATACGACATTTAGAAAATTTGTTGTAATTCGATAAATCGAACAATAATTTTTTAGAGGTTAATAAAATGAAAATCAAAATTATTATGACAGCGGTCATCATTGCTGCTTTGTTTATAAGCTGTGACCCGGACTACCCCGATACGTTGTTCGACCCCGATTATAGGGGGAACCCTGCACCGGTAATCAGTTCGGTTGATCCTGCGGCAAGCTCTCTCGCCGGTGTCGGGATTATTACCATTACGGGAAATAACTTTTCTCCGGTTAATCATGAAAATATGGTGTATATCGGAACAAAATCGTCGAAAGTACTCGAATCTTCGGAGACGCGGCTTTTGGTTCAAGCGCCAAACGAAATCGGAGATTCGTTGTTATTACGTGTTGCTGTGACGGATGCAATTAGCTTCAGTAATTCGTTGTATTATTCACTCTTACCCGCCATTGAGACATATGGAGATATTACCGAGAGTCAGATGCCGTGGGGCGTTGCTACCGATGCTGATGGAAGTGTTTATGTATCCGTATCACGGGGAGGGAGTTCAGATGGGGTACAGAAAATACTTCCGGATGGAACTCTGGAAGAATATGTGCCGGCGAGAATTCCCCGGTACGATGCAATGAAGTTTGGTCCGGACGGCCATCTTTATCTCGTACGAAATATCCGCCTCATAGCGCGAGTTCCACCGGGGGGAGGAGCTGAGGAAAACTGGTTGCCGTTTCCGGTTGGCACACGTATCATCGATCTTGATTTTGATGAACACGGATACTTATGGGCGGTCGGAAATAACGAGAATATTTTCCGGGTTCAGATGAACGAGAAAAGTATTGCAGAGTTCCCGTTCGACGCAGATGTTAAATCGGTACGATACTTCGACGGCTCTCTGTATGTATCTGCAATTACTCAAGCCAACGATAACGAACAGTCGAATATCTGGCGATTCCCCGTAGATAACATGGGTAATCTTGGTAATCCGGAAATTTATTTTTCATTTTCGGAAAAAACCGGAGATAACAATGCCATCGCACTTGCGATTACCTTCTCAAAAGACGGGCATCTTTATATCGGAACAGACGGACCGGACGGCATTATAGTTGTACACCCCGGAGGAAATGAGTGGGAACCGTTATATCCCGGACTTGTTTTGCCGAAAGGATTAGTATTTGCGTGGGGCGATGGACCGAATTTGTATTATACACGAGGTGAAACCGGGAATATCCAGCAGGCACTCATACGCGTTAATATGCAGCGTGAGGGAGCACCTTATTTCGGTATTGAATAATAATCTACGTGAACAAATAAAATAAAAAGGAGGTGAAGCTTAAAAATATTAATTGATAATTCCAATATATTATCCGATTTATATAAAAGGAGATGTAAATAAAATGAAGAAAATTGCTTGTTATGTAATTATATTGTTGATCTGTGTCCCTGTCATCGGTTTGTCTCAATGGGAATATGAAACATTTATAGCGGATACCATGTTTCCTGCAAATGGCTGGACACACGGATTAGCGGTCGATGCCGAGAACAAAGTCTGGTCGCACAGCTACTTTACCGTTCTCAGCCGGTTGGTGACCGAGGCGGGCGACACGATCGGGGTCGATCCGCTATGGATAATGGATGAAAACGGCACACCGGTAGATAGCATAAAATATTTTATGATAGACGGGGAGCAATTTCCGCTTCGCAACGGGCGGGGATTACGCGCAGATCACGAGGGTAATATTCTTGCAACATATGAAGATCGCATGTTCAGAATCAATCATAAAACCCTTGAGTTGATGGATCACTACCGGCATCCGAACAATCTTGCGCTTGTAGCACCGGGAGTCGATGCCGAGGGAAATATTTATGTTGGTACGGTATTGGCTGAAGCTCCTGTTCGGGTGTACGATGCCGATTTCAATTATATTATGCCTGCGATCACGCCGACGGGAATATCGAGAACGATCGATGTCACACCTGATGGTTTGACGTTGTTTTATATGGCGCCGCACGAGAACGCCGTGTTAAAATATACCCGTCCGGATGAGTTTGATGTATTCCCCGAGGTACCGGATACGATACTTCACGGGATGAACGTAACGGCGTCGATGG
>SLQE01000067.1 GCA_007131635.1 Bacteroidota bacterium
GAAGGTGATCCGACACCCAACGGCTGGAATGATCCGATGTTCCCAGATCTTCAGGCGCCGTTGAGTCCGTATCCGTTTAATCCGGCACGGTTTCTGTCACAGCGGAATATTAAACTAGGATTGGCATTTAGAATTTAATAAAATGAGAAACACAAAGGCTTCTCCCATAGAGTGCCTATGGGACTTGTCCCTTTGGGAGAAAAAGATATAAAGAGTACGAGTATGAAAAATATGGCGATGCGTTTGTTACCATTTCTTGCGGTCCTGATGTTCCTTTTGAGCAATGCTGTCCACGCGCAGCTATTTCCGGTGCTCGGTGAACAAAGAGCCGGAATATCCACCGCACAGTTTCTGAAGATCGGAGTCGGGGCAAGGGCAACAGGTATGGGTGAATCCTTCGTCGCAGTTGCAAACGACCCTTCGGCATTGTTCTGGAATCCCGCGGGTCTGACGCAATACGATAACAATCAGGTGTATTTTGCACACTCCGAATGGCTGGTCGATGTAAAGCATTCATTCCTCGGCGCAACGTACCGCCTGGATCAGAGTAACATCATAGGATTCTCGGTCATTGCCCTGTACATGGACGATATGCCCGTGACAACCGAAACGATGCCGTACGGAACCGGCGAATATTTTTCCTACACCGATCTTGCATTCGGGCTTACGTATGCCCGTCGAATGACCGACCAATTCAGTTTCGGGCTGACGCTCCGTTATATGAATTCCACACTCGATAAACTATCGATGAACGGATTCATGTTTGACCTCGGAACCTATTATTGGACCGGTCTCGGGACTTCGCGCTTTGCAGTTACGGTTTCGAATTTCGGCGGACAAATTTCGCCGTCCGGTGATGTTACACTGCTTTCGGGAGAGAGGCGGGATTCCTGGCAGGAGTTTGCACTACCAACGGTGTTCCGCGTCGGTTTCGCTATGGAACCGTATATGACAGAGGTGCATCGCGTAACGACAACCATTCAGCTTAATCACCCGAATGATAATGCCGAAAATGTAGGGTTCGGACTGGAATATGGATGGAATGAAATAATAACACTACGCGGCGGATATAAGATAAATGTCGACGAGGAAACGTTTTCAACCGGACTCGGTGTCTATGTCCCGCTCTCATTTGCGGCAATACACTTTGATTACAGCTTTGCACGCTGGGGAACTCTGGGCAGCGTGCATCGTTTTTCAATGAATTTAGGTTTTTAATACGGATAATTTATTTCTAAAAAAATTCTATGAATCTTAAGAAAAAAATCTTAATTTTTATTTCGATGTTACTGGTTGCCGGGTGTACGGAAAAATTTGATCTGGGTGAGTTACCGCTCGATGTCGAAATACCGGATTTGATCGGCGATACTTCCTATGTGCAGATCGGTCGCGCATGGACCGATTTCAATCAGCCGGAGGATGTGGTCGTCGGATTCGACCAGCTCATTTATGTCGCCGATACCGGTAATGATCGGATTGTTATGCTGGACCTGGGCGGGAGTGTCCAGGGTATCTCACAGAGTATAACAAAACCCGTTGCTATCGCTCAGGACAGAAGACTGAATTTGCTTGTCGCCGCATCTCATGATACGACAGTCAACGGACAGGAATTTCGCCTTGCGGCAATTTATAAAATAGATCTGTTTGCCGCTGAACATAGAATAGACCAGGCGCCGATAAAAAGAGTTTTTCTCGAAACACCCGCCCGTGAGAGAATAAAATTCACCGGAGTCGCTGCGCTTTATGATAACCGGTATTATGTTACCCGCCGGGGACCCAATAATATAAGTCCGATCAATCCGGATAATGCTGTCCTCTGGTTTTCGAAAGACGATCAGTTGTTACCAAGAGAACAATGGCCGAATTTATTACCGGTAGGCAGCGGCCTGCGCGCGTTGAATCAACCGAGTGCTATCGCTACATTCCCGAACCGGCAGACGACGGATTTTGTCGTTGCAACAACGGCTGAGGAAAGCCAGTTCAAGGTACAATGGATTGCGTTTACCATTATAGGCGACGCATTCCGGTGGGATTCATTCTTGAGTCCCGAGCGTGACGCCGGGGCGGATTTACTGCGTGATGGACGTTTTACACAACCTGAAGGCCTGGTGGTCGATAACGAGGGTAATATCTTTGTCGCCGATGCCGCACGTGACAGTGTGTATCGCTTTAACAACAGAGGTATTGAGCGGTACTCGTTCGGCGGTTCCGATACTTTTATAAGTCCGCACGGTCTCGCTATCGATCCGAATCGTACGCTGTATGTCGCCGACAAAGGTAATGACCGGATAATCCGTTTCAGATTGTCGACCGATTTGTGACGTATCCCGTCCGGCTCAGGTGGGACGCATCATCTCAAACACATCCTTCGTTGTACAGTATTGCGGTCCGCCGAGCCGACCGATTATATCAAGCGATGCGGGGTCAATATGATATCGCTCATCAATTTTCACGTCCTGATGTATGTGCCACCTCAGTACCTCACCGAGTATCAGATCATTCGGTCCTTCACCGATTTCAATTAATTTATACAGCTTACATTCCATTTGGACCGGTGATTCCGCGAGACGCGGCGGGGTCACTAATTCGGATGGAATGGTTCTCAGATCGGCTTCTACAATTTCACTGACATTCGGCGGAAAATCCGCAGATGCTATATTCATCTTTTCGGCAATGCTGTGCGATACCATATTCACAACAAATTCACCCGTTTCTCTGATATTGCGTCCCGTATCTTTTACCATACCTTTTCGATAACCGACCGATATTGAAATAATCGGAGGTGTTGAAGTGACTCCATTGAAATAGCTGAACGGGGCTGCATTCACAATCCCTTCTTTTCCGATACTGGTAACAAAAGCGATCGGACGCGGTAGTATGGAACCGATCATTAGCCGGTATCGCTCGCGTGCAGATAACGCAGATGGATCGATATGTTTCATATTTTTATTTTCTCTGTTTTTTTGTCATTGTTCCGATTATTGTACCGGCGAGCTCACCGATCGATGATGCCGGTTCGTTTGTGAGCAAATGTGCCATTCGGGGTACGATAAACGGTCGCCGGACAGACGTTGAATATTTACCCCGCATGAATTTTTCCAGAAAAATATTTTTCTCCGATGATTC
The DNA here is from genome assembly GCA_007131635.1 of Bacteroidota bacterium. GTDB lineage: Bacteria > Bacteroidota > Ignavibacteria > T3Sed10-11 > T3Sed10-11 > T3Sed10-11. The sequence continues at coordinate 3,127 of SLQE01000067.1, forward strand.
CACAAGGACACCATCCTCCATAATGCCGATATCCGTTGCCATCGGAAGGAATGTATCGATGTCGTGGCTGACGACAATCACTCCTTTTTGTGTGTGAAGAAACCTGATAAATTCGAGAACCTGGTTCTTGTGTTCCTGATCAATGCCTGCCGTCGGTTCATCAAGTGCAATGAACGGGGAAGGGATAACGGCAGCGATTGCCAGTGACAAAAGCTTACGCCTGACCGGGAACAGATCGAATGGAGAAGAATCCAGAAATTCCGAAAGCTGTAGAATTTGAATTATTTTCTCCTCAAGATCGGTATCGACGGGTTGTTTAATTGCTTTTGATGTGAACCTTAACTCGTCCCTGACTGTCGGAAGTGAAAATTGTGTTTCCGGTTGCTGGGGAGATAATGCAACGGTGAATTGTCCGCCTTTTTTTCTGTTTGTTTTGTATATATGCAATCTGTCGACGGTCGCCGTCCCTGAGTATTCTAACAATCCACCGGCAAGCACTTTTAATAGTGTACTTTTACCCGAGCCGTTACTTCCCGCAAGCAGGTACATCGAACGTTTGCCGATAGATACATTGATATTGTGAATACCCTGCCCATTCGGATATCGATATGTAAGATCGGTACACTGTATCATTGCATTGCCCGTATTATTGTACGCAAAGAACCTAAACTCCGGAATGATGTTACCTCTGTATCGATTATCAGAGGTTGTCTGAGCATGAGAAGTAACTCCTGCCATGATGGAACGTCGATGTGAACGGCATCCTTTTCTAAAGCATGGATGAGTGCGGCCGGTGAATCGTATGGAACAATCCCCGATTTTTCGATAGTGATAAAACGTCCGGCAATTGCCGCCCAAATATAGGGATTTGGATCTGCGATAATAATAGTCCCATTATAGGCTCGCAGGATCGAAAGAAGGTTGTTTACACCGGTTGTGTCCAAAAACATCGAGGGATTATCGAGGATAAGGACATCGGGTGCGCGGACAATCATTGCGGCAAGGGCAACTTTATGGCGTTCACCACCCGATAGTTCATCGGGGTCCCGGTTTGACAGTTTTTCTATGGCAAAACGTTGCAGTATGCGATTAACTCTTTCATGTATCAGATCCCTCTCAATGCCTGTAAGTTCCAGACTCAACGCTACTTCACCGAATACCGTATCCTTGACACCGCTGATAAGCAGATCGGCAAAAGGCGGGACATATGCGATTTTATTCGTTCGCTCGTGAGAGTCGATTTCTTCGATGGGTTGACCGGCGTACAGTATCGAACCACTCACACTGTATGAAGGGTGTGTACGTTGTAGTATTCCCGCGAGTGCATGGCATAATAATGTCGATAATTCGCTCTTCCTGCCTAAAATTGCGATACGGTCGTTTTTATATATTTCAAATGATAGATTTGAAACGACCGGTTTTTCCGATTCATCTTTTAACGTGAGGTTAACAGCTTTTATCATAATAAAATACTTCGTAGCAAAATGAATATAATAATACCGGAGATCAATATTGTGATAATCTTGTCGATGGTGGATTGTCTATCCGGTTTCAGCGTCGTGCGCCGGGTTGTGGCAGTGAATCCACGCATTTCCAGCGCGATTGCCCGGTTCGAACTTTCCTCAATCATAAAATAGAGGAGCGGAATCAGAATTTTCACCGTTGCTTTCCATCGTTGCCAGATGTTTTCAAGCGGCATCCCGCGTAGACGCTGATAAAAATGTATTTCGCTCAGTTTATATTTGAACCGATCGACGAATTTGAGACCGTTAATAAGTATAAATACAAGCCATACCGGTAAGTTATTCTGGTAGAGATAGGAACCGAGTCTTTGTATCGTAATGAGGTTAAAGAATGCGATAATGCCGGTGAATAGAAGCAGTATACGGGATGTCATTTCACCGGCTGCCGTCAAGCCGTCCCGGGAAAGGCGGATACCTGCGATTGTAAGCCATTGCTCGGTTTCCGGATAAATAAAGGTCATAAACAATCCTATCGCGATGCAGAGCGGTATGACAATCCTTACAATTGTTCGGAGTATTTTGTTACCGTGAATGTGAAATGTAAAGAGCAAGAGCAACATTACACTCACAATAAAACGGACTTCGATGCTGAGTGTAAAACCCGAAATGATAATAAGTACCAAAAAAAGAAACACCGGTACCGGATGAGGTAAATACCGAATCATTATGCGTCGCGTTGTCTGAGATAATGGTAACCGGGAAACCGCATGAGCAGGTTACGCGGCATCTTGCTTAAGATTAGAAATGCAAGCAGAAATGTAATCCCTTTGTCAATCGGATCCGATGCGAGACCCTGATAGAGAACGGCCTGCAGGAGTTCCTGGCCGGTAGCTCTGAAGTAAAGTACGAGGAAATCCGTACCCGCAAGAGTTATACCTCCGAATAAATATGCCGAAATCGGTGCGGATACAATGGCTGCGCAAACCCCGACAATCATACCTCCGAGGACGGCTTTCCACCAGCGCAGAAAGAAACCTTTTCTGGTCAGTATGCCGGCGAGCAAAGCAATAACAAGCATCGTGGGTATGAAAAACATCATGGCGGGACTGAAGACCGCGCTTGCAAGCAAATTGGATATGATTCCAGTAATCATTGCCGGAATAATACCGCACATAGCGGCGACGATGACCGTACCGAGCGAGTCGAGATAAAGGGGTATTTTCAACAGAGCAACGACCTGCCCCATTCCGAGGTTGATAGCCACGCCGACGGTCATTAAAGAGAAAACGGGTGGTGTGATATTTCTGCGTAAGTATTCCGAGATATTCATCTATAAAAAGTATACGTAATGATAGGATAATTTGCAACTTATAAATATGTTTATTAATTTTGTACTCACGCTCACCCCTCACGTATAAGGCTTGTAGTAATGAAACCAATTATTTTGTTTGTGTTATGTCTGGCTCATCTAACCCTTCTACACGCCGGAGATGGAAGATTCACGACATATTCCATCGTTGCTTATGATCCCCAGAACGGTGACCTCGGTATTGCGGTTCAGTCGAAATTTTTAGGCGTTGGACCGGTTGTGCCGTGGATAAAAGACGGTGATCTGGCCGTTCGCTTGTTAGCTGCTCTCGACGCGGGTGAAAAGGCGGGCGGTGATCGTCGGGGAAGTCAATCTTCGGCCCTGATCGTGTATCGCGAGGGTGGCGGATATGCCGGATATAATGAACGGTTTATAGATTTGCAGGAAGAATAATATCGTATGAGTCCCTGGATAAACGTCATATTACTTATTCCGGCCGTATTTATTGTTTTAATTATTGTGCTTGTTCGAATTAAGGGAAAGCTCGAAAATAATATCTATCGCTACCGGCATGAGGGAGTGGTTTTACAAACCAGTCTTGTCCTGTTCAGGTTAGGGGAGAAAAACAAGCAGATGAGTAAATCAATCGGACTTGCCCTGCTCACCGGTGAGCGACTCGTTGTATTCGATTGGAAACAACGGATTGTGTTTGAATGCGAATTTCAATCGGAGAAAAACAGGTTATGTAACCTTAAACCATTGAAAAATAAAAAAAATGTTTTTGTTCATTGTTACTGTCAAGCAACGCAGCGTGAATTAATTCTTAACGTCCGGAATCCAGATGCCTGGGATCTTGAGTTTTCCCGTCTCAGCTCTCATAAAGAGTCGGCGTAAGCAACTACTATGATTTTAACCCAGAAATCCGGATGGAGATAATGAGTAATGAAGCTGTTGAAATGTTGAATCCGGTCCTCGTGCAGCATCAGGTATATATTGATCCCCCTCTGTCTCATCGCTATATTCGTATAAAGATCATATTCGGTACGGGAATTCTCGTCCGTAAAATCTTCGTATTTTGTTCTTACCAGACCTATGAACAATTCACCCGTCTTATTGTGAACACCGAGTATGTGTGGTTGTTTGCGCTTTTGATCTCCGAATCCCGGATTGGAGAATAATTTCGGGACGGGTAGATCATCGGTATCGATTGCGGCAAGAACATTGACATCGATTGCCCGGAGATGGGCTGCAAGCTTGTGAACCATTAAACTGCGTTGGTTATCTGTATCGGGATTTACAATATTCGTCATGTAATAACCTACGAATTTTTACAATAAAATGGAACCGGGCATTGTATAAAATCGTTTTTCATGGTAAATAATGAAATAATTTCCTTGATTTCGGGGCTATTTTTTCATAAATTTATAGTTTTAAAGTCCGCGGCAATATCGTCGCTTATTTTTTATTTTCAAATAGGACTAAATTAGTCTTATTTTGTAAGTCATTGATTATAAAAGGTTTAGTAATTATAAGTATTAATCCGATAAGGAGTTATATATGGGCAACATTCTTGAGAGAGATCAACAACAAGCAGAGATATCCTCTGAAGAAGTTGAAAAAAAGATTCACAAAGCCAAGAAAAAAGTAACTGAAAAAGATACCCTGGAAGCTCTTGGTAACCGTGAATACAAGTGGGGATTTTTTACGGATATTGAGCAGGAGTACGCATCGCCGGGACTCAACGAAGATGTTGTTCGATTTATCTCGATGAAGAAAAAAGAACCGGAATGGATGCTCGAATGGCGATTGAAAGCGTTCAGGAACTGGCAAAAGATGACCGAGCCGACATGGGTGAATGTCGAATATCCCCCTATCGATTATCAGAGTCAGCGATATTATGCAGCACCGAAATCAAAGGAAGACGGACCGAAGAGTCTGGACGAGGTCGATCCCGAATTATTAAGAACCTATGAAAAGCTGGGTATACCTCTGGAAGAGCAAAAGATACTATCCGGCGTAGCGGTCGATGCGGTTTTCGACAGTGTATCGGTTGCAACAACATTCAAGGAGAAGCTAGCCGAGTACGGCATCATATTCTGTTCCATGTCGGAAGCAGTTCATAATCATCCCGACCTTGTGAAAAAATATCTGGGATCGATTGTTCCGTACAACGATAATTATTTCGCCGCGTTGAACTCGGCAGTGTTCAGTGACGGATCTTTCGTATACGTACCGAAGGGTGTACGTTGCCCAATGGAGTTGTCGACGTATTTCCGTATTAACAGCGAGAACACCGGTCAGTTTGAACGAACGTTAATCGTTGCCGAAGAGGGAGCATACGTAAGCTATCTCGAGGGTTGCACTGCCCCGAAGCGTGATACACATCAATTGCACGCGGCTGTTGTTGAGTTGATTGCTCTTGATGATGCACAGATAAAATATTCCACCGTGCAAAACTGGTATCCGGGCGATAAGGACGGGAAAGGCGGTATATATAACTTTGTAACGAAACGCGGCAAATGCGCAGGCGTCAATTCTAAAATCTCGTGGACGCAAGTTGAAACCGGTTCTGCAATTACCTGGAAATATCCCAGTGTAATACTGCAAGGGGATAACTCTGTCGGCGAGTTTTACTCCGTTGCCCTAACAATGAATCATCAACAAGCCGACACCGGCACGAAGATGGTCCATCTCGGGAAAAATACAAAAAGCACGATTGTAGCAAAAGGTATCGCGGGCGGGGTGAGTCAGAACTCTTACCGTGGTCTCGTCAAAGTGATGAAGAATGCCGAAAATGCCCGTAATTTCTCTCAATGCGACTCATTACTGCTCGGTGATCGATGCGGCGCACATACCTTCCCGTACATTGAAGTGAAGAATACGTCGTCTCAGGTTGAACACGAAGCAACGACATCGAAAATCGGAGAAGATCAGATATTTTATTGCAATCAACGCGGTATATCAACCGAAGATGCAGTGTCGATAATTGTGAATGGATTTGCAAAAGAGGTGTTTAAAGAACTTCCAATGGAATTCGCCGTTGAAGCTCAAAAACTTCTCGGCGTAAGCCTCGAAGGTAGTGTCGGGTAACTAATTTTAAAATAATATAAAAACAATAAGTCGGAGATTAGCAAGAATGCTGGAAATAAAAAATTTGCATGTAGAAGTAGAAGGAACGGAAATACTCAAAGGAGTGAATTTAAATATAAAAGCGGGTGAAGTTCACGCGATTATGGGACCGAACGGTTCCGGTAAAAGCACGCTCGCACAGGTAATTAGCGGACGCGATGTCTATGACGTCACCAACGGTGAGATCAGTTACCTTGGAAAGGATCTGCTCGATATGGAGCCTGATGAGCGCGCCCGTGAGGGGGTGTTCATGGCATTTCAATATCCCGTGGAAATACCCGGTGTTACCAACTCCTATTTCCTGAAAACAGGCCTTAATGAGATCCGGAAACACCACGGACTCGAAACGCTTGATGCGGCTGATTTCCTGAAATTTATAAAGGAAAAGGCAAAACTCCTGGATATTGAACCGGATATGTTAAACCGTTCGGTCAATGAAGGATTCTCCGGCGGAGAGAAAAAGCGAAATGAAATATTACAGATGGCAGTCCTCGAACCGAAACTCGCTATAATGGATGAAACTGATTCAGGACTGGATATCGATGCGCTGCGCATCGTTGCGGATGGTGTAAACAGATTACGTAATGAAGATCGCGCAATCATCATAGTCACGCACTACCAGCGATTGCTCAATTACATTGTCCCGGATTACATACATATTCTTCTGAACGGCAAAATTGTCAAATCCGGTGATAAGCAGCTTGCTTTTGAACTCGAAGAGAAGGGTTATGATCAAATCAAGGCAGATTATTCATCAATCAAAACAAAACTTGAGGAGACTGTCTGACCATGGCATTGGCGATAAAAGAAAATAATCAATTATACATCACGAGTTTCGAAGAGTTCGAAAAAAATATAAACGGGGAAGCAAAAAACTGGCTCAAAGATCTCCGTCGCCAGGCTCTTACACGATTTGATGAACTTGGTTTCCCGACTACGCGACATGAAGAGTGGAAGTATACAAATATTTCACCCATCGCAAAAGAGAACTTTATACACGGTACCGAATCCGATGCCGGTCTTGTGCAGAAAGATGCGGTGAAAAAATTTGATTATGACGGGCTTGACGCACACACGCTTGTATTTGTAGACGGCCACTTTAACGCTGATCTTTCGTTGATCGGCGATCTCCCTGAAGGTGTCAAAGTAAAAAGTCTCGCAGAAGCATTCCAGACGGATACCGATCTGCTGGAGCAACATCTGGCCAGGTATGCACCATTTCAGGACGACTCATTTACCGCGCTCAGTACGGCGTTCATGAATGACGGTGCGTATATATACCTGCCCGAAAACGCTGTTATTGAAAAACCGATTCACCTGCTTTTTCTGGCTTCCGACAGGAATGAACCTTTTATAACCTATCCGCGTAATCTGATAATAGCGGGTAAGCATTCGAAAGCGACGATTATCGAGACCTATGCGGGAACCTCGGATAACAGGTATTTCACAAATTGTGTTACCGAGGTATTTTGCGATGAAAATGCTTACATTGAGCATTTTAAAGTGCAGGAAGAAAGCAGTAATGCATATCATATATCAACTACTCAGGTAAATCAGCTTGCAAATAGTAATTTTGTTTCAAATGCGCTGGATTTTGGGGGGCTGATTGTCAGAAATAATCCCGGGGCAATTCTTAATGGCGAGGGGGTTGAATCTACGCTAAATGGATTGTATCTTGGTACTGGGAGGCAGCTCATCGACAATCATACGACGATTGATCATGCGAAGCCGCATTGTAATAGTCATGAGTTGTACAAGGGAGTGCTTGATGGCAGTGCCCGGGGCGTCTTTAACGGTAAAATATTCGTTCGCCTCGACGCGCAAAAGACCGATGCAAAACAAACAAATCAGGCGCTATTGCTGTCCAATACTGCGACTATCGATACAAAGCCGCAGCTTGAGATATTTGCCGACGACGTGAAGTGTACACACGGGGCGACGATCGGACAACTTGATCAGGATGCAATGTTTTATCTTCAGACGCGGGGTATTGAGAGGGATATGGCTCGTGATATTTTAACCTATGCTTTCGCAAGCGATATCATCGATCGTATCACGATAAAAGAATTGCGTGATTATTGTCATCATCGCGTGCTGGTAAAATTGCAACAGGACAGGTTAGAAGGAATAGACAAAGAATAACAATACTTTTTTGAATTATGAAAAAAGCGGTTGAAACAGTACTTCCCTTTACATCGAAATCCTCACATGCTATTGAACGGATTAGAGCCGACTTCCCGATTTTAAAACGCGAAGTCAATGGGAAACCGCTTGTGTACCTCGATAACGCAGCTACTTCACAGAAACCCCTGAGTGTCATCGAAACATTGCGAAATTATTATCTCGAAGATAACTCGAATATCCACCGCGGTGTCCACCATCTCAGCCAAAAAGCGACCGAGGGATATGAACAAGGGCGGAAAAATATTGCCTCTTTTATCGGTGCAGCCGAGCCGGAGGAAATTATCTTCGTTCGGGGCACGACCGAGGGGATTAATCTCGTTGCGCATAGCCTGGTAAAAGAAATGATAAAACCCGGCGATGAAATACTGATCACCGGTATGGAGCATCATTCAAATATTGTCCCATGGCAAATAGTTTGTGAACAAACGGGGGCCAAACTGAGTGTTGTGCCTATCAACGATAAAGGTGAAATTATATTCGAAGAGTATGAAAAAATGCTCACGTCGAATGTTAAATTCGTATCTATAGTTCATATCTCAAATTCGCTTGGAACGGTCAATCCGATACATACCATGATAGAAATGGCGCATGATAAAGGCATACCCGTTTTAATCGATGGTGCGCAGACTGTGTCTCACATGAAGATTGACGTGAAGGATTTAGACTGCGATTTTTTTGTATTTTCCGGTCACAAAATGTTCGGTCCCACCGGTATAGGTGTGTTGTACGGGAAAAGGAAATATCTTGAAATGATGTCGCCATATCAGGGTGGCGGTGATATGATAAAGTCGGTGACGTTTGAAAAAACAATTTACAATGATATACCATACAAATTCGAGGCAGGTACACCTAATATTGCAGGGGTGACCGCGCTCGGGAGTGCCGTCGATTATATCAATGGGGTCGGATTGGACAGGATATATCAGCACGAACAGGAACTGCTACAGTATGCTACAGAATCTTTGTTAAACATCGATGGTTTAAGAATCATCGGCACCGCGAAGAATAAATCCGCTGTTATTTCATTTATGCTCGAAGGTATACACCCGCATGATATTGGAACAATCATTGACCTTGAAGGTGTTGCAATAAGGACAGGGCATCATTGTACGCAGCCGGTTATGCAGCGGTTTGGTATACCTGCTACGGCACGCGCGTCGTTTGCAGTATACAATACAAAAGAAGAGGTGGATGTGTTGATACGAGGCCTCGACAAAGTAAAGAAAGTCTTTCAATAATGTCAGAATTAAAAACATTATATCAGGATCTTATCCTGGATCATAATAAAAATCCCCGTAACTTTAAAAAGCTTACGAATGCAAACCGCCACGCGGAGGGATATAATCCATTGTGCGGCGATCAATATACTATCTATGTCCAGGTCGAGAATGATATAATCCGGGAAGTAGGGTTTGAAGGCTCGGGATGTGCAATATCCAAAGCATCGGCTTCCGTCATGAGCTCGTTGCTCAAAGGAAAAACAATAGCAGAGGCCGAAGAATTGATAACCCTTTTTCAGAAGCTCGTCACCGGTACTGCCGATCCGATGGAAGAAATCGATCGGGTCGGAAAACTTGCCGCTTTTGCGGGTGTGAGCGAGTTTCCGGCAAGAGTGAAGTGTGCAAGTCTTGCATGGCACACATTGCGTGCGGCACTCGAAGATAAAGAACAAGTTGTATCAACCGAAGTGTAAATCGTATGCCCGATAAAGAATTACTCAAAAAACAAATTATCGATGTCATAAAAACATGCTATGATCCGGAAATCCCGGTGAATATATATGAACTCGGATTAATTTACGATGTTCACATCGATGATGAAAACAATGTTCGTGTTATTATGACGCTGACATCGCCGGCATGTCCGGTAGCCGGTACACTTCCGAAGGATGTCGAACAAAGAGTTAGTAGTGTGCAAGAGGTACAAGAGGTTAAGGTAGACGTTGTGTGGGATCCGCCGTGGAATCCTCAAATGATGAGCGAAGAAGCGCGGCTCGAATTAGGATTATAATCTACAATTTCAACAAGGGAGGAGTCAATATGTCTGAAACAACCAATATCAATAACCCGATGAACGAACCCGCCGAGGGGATGCAGAGTGATGTTACGATGTCAGATAAAGCCGCAGATGAAATCGGTAAGATAAAGAAAGAAAATAATATACCGGAAAACCATTTTCTCCGTATCGGCGTAAAGGGCGGCGGTTGTTCGGGATTATCGTACATGCTTGCGTTCGAAGAGGAGAAACGAAATGGAGATATTCTCATAGAACACAAAGGCGTTCAGGTTATAGTAGATGAACGCAGCTTGATGTATTTGCAGGGAACCGTCCTTGATTATACAGACGGACTGAACGGACGCGGATTTGTTTTTAATAATCCCGCCGCGACAAGAACGTGCGGCTGCGGAAGCTCCTTCGGAGTTTGATTTCAATTGAATCTAAGATCAATAGGATGAAAAGTTATGTCAGATCAGATTAAAATACAAGCCCAGGTGGTATCAAATGAAGTATGTCAGTTCACCGTAGACCGACCGGTATATCCGAATGGTGCGGTCTATTTTGGCAGTAAGAAAGAATCGGAGGGATCTCCGCTGGCGGAAAAAATATTTGAACTGGAAAATATATCCTCCGTCATGGTACACGAAAGTATTGTTAAAGTTACGAAAGTTGACCGGGATGACTGGATGCCGATTGCAAAACAGGTCGGGGCAATTATCCGGACTACGTTACAATCAGACACACCGGCAATATCAGAAGATGTAGAAAAAAATCTTCCCTCCGAGGAAGAAATACGAAATAAAGTAAGTGAATTGATCGAAACTCAGATTAACCCTGCCGTGGCATCTCACGGAGGGTACGTTCAGTTGGTCGATGTAAAGAAAAATAATATATATCTTCAGCTCGGGGGAGGTTGTCAGGGCTGTGGTATGGCAAATGTTACCCTGAGACAGGGTATCGAAAAAATGATCCGCCAATCTGTTCCCCAGGTTGGTAGCGTTCTTGATGTAACCGACCATGTAGCCGGTGCCAATCCTTATTACGCCCCGTCTAATAAATAAAACAGACAAATCTAATAGGGGAGTTTGTTATGAGAGCCGTGGTTCTTCGAGAGCTCGGTGAACCCGATCAATTAAAGGTCGAAGAAGTCGCCGCGCCGAAACCGAACAAGGGTGAGGTTGTCGTTCAGCTGAAAGCGGCTGCTCTTAACCGCCGGGATGTCTGGATTCGCAGGGGCAGATACGCAAATATTAGATTACCGATCGTACCCGGTTCGGATGGTTCCGGTGTTATCGTTGAAACCGGTGATAGGGTAGATTCAGCACTGCGAGGTAAAGATGTTGTCATCAACCCCTGTTTGGATTGGGGAGTGAACGAGCGGGTACAGCGAGCCGATTTCCGGATACTCGGGTTACCCGATAATGGCACCTATGCTGAATATGTTTGTATACCCGCTGTAAATGTATACGGTAAACCAAAGAACCTTTCATGGGAAGAATCAGCTGCGTTACCTCTGGCGGGGTTAACGGCATACCGTGTACTCGTTTCACGTGCGAATGTTCAAAGCGGACAAACGGTGCTCATAACAGGTGTCGGGGGCGGAGTTGCAAGTTTCGCACTTCAAATAGCGAAAGAAATCGGTGCACGTATATATGTAACCTCGGGAGATGATGATAAACTTGAGCGCGCGCGAGATATCGGTGCCGAAGGTGGAGTCAATTATAAACAAGACCACTGGCTGTCCGATTTGAAAAAAATGATCGGCAGCGACGGAATAGATGTTGTGGTCGACAGTGCCGGTGGTGAGAGTTTTGATGCGCTTCTTGATCTTGCAAAACCCGGGGGAACAATAGTCACCTACGGCTCAACCCTTGGTCCGTCCGATAACGTGAACATCCGCCGCATATTCTGGAAACAGCTTAATATTCTGGGTTCTACGATGGGGTCGCCGGCTGATTTTGAAAATATGCTGGAATTTTATTCGAATAATAACATCAAACCGGTCATAGATTCCATATTGCCACTCGAAGAAGCGCATAAAGCGCATGCACGAATGGAAGATTCGGCACAATTCGGCAAACTGGTTCTGAATATCGCCTCATAAGAAATATATCGTTGAGAGCCGGCCTGTTTTTTTAGTTTTTTTGTACCGCTGCAATCACATCATAACGGTCAAACTTATACATACAATCTTAATTGATACCCTGCATAAGTATCATTTGACCTGACCTATTTGTATTTAATAAGAGTCTTTGTTTCTGTCCCGAATGAGCGAAAATTTGAATTTAGCCCGGCACCCTTGTAAGGTGAATTTTTTCCCTTTTTATCGTATATTAAAAGAAATATTCGCTACGCTATCAATCATTCCTATGCATGTAACAACCAGAAAGGAGAACGGCCATGAAAATTTTGGTGGCTGACAAATTCCCTGAACAATATATAGATAAACTGAAATCTTTGAGTACCGGTGTCGACTACAATCCCAAATTAGGGGCAAGTGAATTGGCGGACGCTGTTGGTGATGCAAACGTTCTCATAGTCCGATCAACTATTGTGAACGAGAGATGTATCTCTCATAGCAAGGAATTAAGCTTGATTATCCGTGCCGGTGCAGGGGTTAATAATATAGATTTAAAGGCAGCAAGTGCAAAAGGTATATATGTCGCGAATTGTCCCGGTAAGAATTCGATAGCCGTTGCGGAACTTGCAATGGGTCTCATTCTTGCCATTGACCGGAAGATACCGGACAATGTTGTGGATTTCAGAGGTAAGAAATGGAACAAGGCTTTGTATTCAAAAGCCGACGGGTTGTTCGGGAAAAAACTCGGTGTCGTGGGCACCGGTAAGATCGGTTTTGAATTAATTAAACGTGCGCAATCATTTGGTATTGAAGTGTATGCCTGGTCGAGGTCGTTGACTCCCGAAGCCGCCGAACTTATAGGAGTACATTTCTGTAAAACTATTGAAGTTCTTATCGATGCGTGCGATATTGTTTCAGTGCATCTGGCCCTGAAGCCTGAAACCAGAGGAATCATATCGAAGGATATTATCGGCAGGATGAAACCGGGTACGATTTTTATCAATACGGCACGCGCCGAGGTCGTCGATGAAGATGCATTAATAGAAGCGGTCGAAGCAGGAACTATAAAAGCCGGACTGGATGTCTTCATTGACGAACCGGAACAAAAGGACGGTGAGTTCTCGAGTAAACTCCAGGGTATAAAAAATATATATGTAACCCACCATATCGGTGCCTCTACGGATCAGGCTCAAAATGCTGTCGCAGAGGATGCGGTCGATATTGTCCGCGAATATATGCAGGAAGGACGGGTCAGGAATTGGGTTAACAGATCCAAAGCAAGCGAAGCAGAATGGCAGCTCATTGTCAGACATTATGATAAACCGGGCGTGCTTGCGAATGTTCTGGCAGTATTAAAAGAGGGTGATATCAATGTGCAGGAACTTGAAAATGTTATTTTCGACGGTAATATCGCGGCCTGTTGTACCATGCAACTCGATGCGCGTCCGACCGACGGGATGCTGGAGGAAATACGCAGCAGGACAGACGAGGTGATCAGTGCAATGCTTATCAGTGTATAGGAATAGAGTGACGTTATTTTCTAATTATTTAAATATATCCATCAGTTAAAGGAGCAGTAATCAGATCGTGAAATTCAGCACATCCTTTTTCCCCACACAAAAAGAAGTCCCCGTAGACGCTACCATTCCCAGTCATATACTGATGCTTCGGGCGGGTCTTATCCGGCCCCTCGCCGCAGGTGTATATTCGCATTTGCCTGCCGGACTGCGGGTTATGCAGAAGGTTATGAACATCATACGGGAAGAGATGAATGCAATAGGCGGACAGGAGGTATTTCTTCCCGGTTTGAATCCAATCGAATTATGGCAGGAAACCGGACGGGTCGATGACTTTGGCGATATTATGTTTCACGTAAAAAACCGGCCGTTGGTTCTTGCACCGACACATGAGGAAGTGATTTGTTCAATTGCCAAAAACTTCCTGAAGTCTTACCGCGATATGCCGCAAATCTGGTATCAGATCCAAACGAAATTCCGGAATGAACCGCGCCCTCGATCGGGTGTCCTGCGCGGACGGCAATTTCTGATGAAGGATTCCTACAGCATGGATGCCTCCCGGGAAGGGTTGGATGCGAGCTATGATAAACATGCCGAGGCATATAAAAAAATATTCTCACGGTGCGGATTGAAATTTTTTATCGTAGGCGCATCGAGCGGTGCTATGGGTGGATCCGGTTCACAGGAATTTATGGTCGAATCGCCATCCGGTGAAGATACATGTGCCGTCTGTCCGAACTGCAGCTATGCGGCAAATGTTGAAGTCGCTGTTTCGAATGTCCCGCCGTTGGGCAGAAAAAATGAATATCTTCCCCTGGAAGAGATTCATACTCCCGATATCCGTACAATAGACGAACTGGTAGAGTTTTTAAATGTACCTGCCGATACATTAGCCAAATCTCTCGTCTATATGCAGGCTAATAAAATTCCGATACTTGTTTTGATGGTCGGAAATGATCAACTAAACGAGACCAAGCTGGCGAGCGTACTCGGACCCGATATTCGTCCGATGCATCCGGAGGAGATCGTGCAATTTACGCGCGCACATGCCGGTTCACTCGGTCCCGTCGGATTGGATTATTTCAGAATTATTGCCGATAATCGTATGAAAAATGCGAACGGATTGATAAGCGGAGCCAACAAAGATGATTATCATATCGGTAATATTGACTTAAATCGAGATATAAAAAATATCAAATATTACGATCTTCGTGAAGTCCAGGAAGGAGAACCGTGCACACAATGCGGTCATGATCTTCGCATTGTGAACGC
>SLQE01000084.1 GCA_007131635.1 Bacteroidota bacterium
GCCAGGCAAATAATTTATTCTTCTCTCTCAGCCAGTCGATAATAAAAGTAGATTTTCCAAACCCGGCGGGGGCTGCCGCAAGAACTAATTTCGCGGGAGATGTATCAATCTTATCGTACAGTCGCTGCCGGTGAACAATGTTTGTCCGGAGATGCGGCGGATGGAGCTTGGTCGAGATTAAACCGGGAAACGGCAGAGATATATCTTCCGACTTCATTAATATTGTCCGATTAAAAACTCAAGTGGAATATGAACACGTTCCCTCCACGCACGTTCAGAGTGTTCATGGCCTTCGATCTTTATCGTTAACCAATCCACGGATTCCGTGTAACCTGCCTCCCGTAAAATGACATCGGCTTTTAGCTGAAAAGGTTCGTATAAGGAATCCACGGTCTCGGTTCCGTAATCAAAATAAAATTTATGTTCCCCCGGTGCGGGTATGTGATGCTGCAGATATTGCAGCACATACCCTTCACCGACGGGCCAGTGGGTTGACACACAGCCGGCACCGCCGAATACATCCGGATATTCACATACTGCATAGAGTGAAATCAGTGCTCCCATACTTTATCCTATAATGGATGTATGGTGTTTGCCGGGATAAGCCCTGAAAGGGCGAAATCAACAGCACGGGGTGCAGCCCCGTGTAAAACATAACCACCTAAAACATTAAGCCCTGAAGGGGCGAAATCCATACATAAAAATACATCAGAAAAATCAAACAAACTATTCAATCCCACAGATACCTTTCATCGTATTCAACTTTATATTTTTTCAGGAATGCAACATATTCTTCCTGAAATGTCATTTTCTTATGATGCGTTCGTTGGTTTTCTATGTATGCTTATACTTTTTCCACCTCTGTAGGATCTACAGAGAATGCACCATAGCCATTTTGCCAATAAAAATTATGCAATTTTTTATCAAGGGTTTTTATCCACTTTGATGAATGCGATTTGACTTCCTCCAATAACTTCATAAGTGCTATCTTTTTCGACAGCAAACAGAGAATATGAATGTGATCGCTATATCCACCGACTTGCACAGGATAACATTCCAAATTTTTACAAACACCTCCGATGTATTTATATAACTCATCTTCAACGGAGTCGATAATAAACGGTTGTTGATGTTTCGTGCTGAATATTATGTGTGTATATTGTTTAGCTAATGATTGTCCCATATTGATTACGCCCCTTCAGGGCTTTATACATTTTACGTTTTCTTTGTCACAGGGCTACACCCTGTGCTATTGATTGCGCCCCTTCAGGGCTTTATATGCTCTATGTTTTCGTTTTCATCAGCCTGCAACCCGTGCTACCCCGAAGGCTATCGTGGGGGAGACATTCGGAACTAATTATGTCATAATAAACATCAATAGGATAAAGAAATTAAACAAGGTTACCACCCTGCACTTTAAACTATCACGACAGAGAATAGCCCTGTCACAGAGTGATGGCCTTACCAAAAGGGTTGCCCATCAACAGCACGGAGCAACTGCAGTCCTGTGCAGCCCCGTGTATAATACCATCCCTCCTTTTACCGTCCCAACACCTGCGGCAGCTCTTCCCCGTCTTTGATGAAAATCATAGAAATTGAATTAACACAATGTCTCACGTTTTTATCGGTAAACCTCTCTCCTTCAAATACATGTCCGAGGTGAGCGTCGCAGTTTGCACAGAGGATCTCTACACGGTATCCATCGGCGTCGACCTCCCGCTTCACGGCTCCTTTCACCTCATCATCGAAGCTCGGCCATCCGCAGCCCGAAGAAAACTTATCGCTTGACCGGTAGAGTAACGCGTTGCATCGCTTACAATGGTAGGTGCCCTTTTCGTTAAAATTGTCATATTTTCCGGTAAACGGCCGCTCGGTCCCTTTTTGTATAATAACGTACTCTTCCTCGGGTGTGAGTTTATTATAAACTTTTTCATCCATATTCGATTGTCCTTTTAATAATCCCGGTTGTAATATCATAAACATAAAAATAATAACACTTAATCCCGTCTTCATACATTCCTCCTTTTTAAGACATAACGACAATAATGCTATATCGGTTCACTTCTCCTTTTGTTTCGCACCAATGCTCCGGCATTCTCTTTACTCATCGATTTTTTCTATGCGGCGGATATGACGTCCGCCTTCGAACTCTGTTTCAAGCCACATTTTTACAATCGATAAAGCATCTTCTTCCGTCACAAGCCGCTGCCCGAGAGAGATCATATTGGCGTTATTATGTGCCCGTGCAAGCCGCGCGGTTTCTGTATTCCAGCACACGGCACATCGAACACTTCTATAACGATTCGCCGCTATCGCTTCGCCGTTTCCCGAGCCTCCCAATACGATACCCCGCTGACATTCACCCCGGGCGACGGCTTCGGCGGCAGGACGTATATAATCCGGATAATCAACCGGCTCCCCGGAATGAGTTCCGAAATCAACTACATCATAATTCAATTTTGAGAGATAATCGATTATTGCGGATTTGTGACTATAACCCGCGTGGTCCGAGGCAATTGCAATTCGCATGGCGGTTGTGTCTCCTTTGAGTTTATAAAAAAATACCTATATTCTCCTAAATGGTTCTTACTGAAAAAGTCAGGCTTCGACTCCGCTCAGCCTGACACCCTACGCACTGTTGCATTTTGTCATTGTTACTATAAATTGTCACCCTGAGCGCCGTGCCTGCGGCAGGCAGGGAGTCGAAGGGTGACAATCCCTCACTCGGAGTGACACATTTGTCAGGCTGAGCGGAGTCGAAGCCTGCAAGCGATGGCGTCTGAGCTTTTGCGTCATTGGCAGCGGAGTCGAGGAGTGAATACCCGTTTTTCAGCGAAAACTAAATAGCAACAACTCATCATAATCCGATCTCAAAAAACTTCTTCCTGCACGTGCAATAATTACCGAGTTGGAACAACGCTAATTTCGATGCGCTGAATTGAATCAAAAAATCAGCATCATACATCTCACCCACACCGAGTGTAATATGAGGCCGGAAGTTTTTATACGCCGACTTCGCCCGGTACGAATTTATAAATCGCAGCGTAATGTCATCGACGGAGGGCGGAGAATAAACCGTCTCTGCGACGGCATCGTGAGTCAGGTATTCATCGCTTGATTTCATAACATCGGTATGAAGCCCGTACAGCTCCTTTGCATCTTCAATCGCGATACCGGAAACTTTTTCACCGGTGGGGATCTCTTCGGAGTATATCCCTTCGCAGCGGAGCTGAAATGGTGTGTATCTTTCCGCAATTTTGGCAAGCTCCGATTGAAAAGCTTCTCTCATGCTATCATCCAAAACACCCATTGAAAGAGATATGTGGGGAACACACGTATCACGGTCCAGCACGATCTTCGATGGATTGCTCCGGACCAATTCACGATTCAACTCTATGGCCCGGAGTATAATATCCTCCGGCGGAAGCAGAACTACATCTACGGCATACTTTTTCATACATTCTTACAAAAGTTGTTCGTGTCATGAGTAGAATATATTTTCCGGGGCATACATTTAATTCCTGTCTTCATTTGCAGGTTGACGAAGTTGCTCGGCTTCCCTTGCCCGCAGTTGTTCCTGCTCGGCGCGAAATTGTCTGAATCTGCGCACAGCCCGCTGATGATCGCTGTAAGTTTCCGTGAAGGTATGTCCTCCGGTGCCGTCCGTAACCATATAGAG
The DNA here is from genome assembly GCA_007131635.1 of Bacteroidota bacterium. Classification (GTDB taxonomy): domain Bacteria; phylum Bacteroidota; class Ignavibacteria; order T3Sed10-11; family T3Sed10-11; genus T3Sed10-11. Next base: position 3,680 of record SLQE01000084.1, read on the forward strand.
GTAATTATGTTCCTCGGGATAGAGTGCGGCAAGAATAGCCCTTCGTCCGGGATAGTTGATCGGTCCCGGTGGTAATCCCCGGAAAAGATACGTATTATACGGCGACTGCACGCGGTAATCCCTGTAAAGCAACCTTCGCGGCGGTTCGTCCGAAAGTGCATACTGCACTGTAGCATCGGCCTGCAGCGGCATACGGCGTCTGATTCTGTTATAATATAAACCGGCTACCGTGGGCTTTTCCGAATCAAGGGTTGTTTCGCCTTCCACGACCGATGCCATGGTTAAAACTTCGTTGACGGTGAGTCCGAGTTGCTGTGTGCGCCTTTGTAATGAATCCGAATAGAAATTTTTAAACTCGTTTATCATTATACGGAGGACATCATCTTCGGTGTAATCTCCGAAGAAGCGGTACCTGTCAGGAAGAAGATACCCTTTGAGAGAACCTGTCGTGATGCCGTGTTGCGCAGCAAACAAGCTGTCGTGCACCAGCGTAACGATCTTTATGGAATCGAGTCCCATCCGTCGCCGCAAAATACCTGCCATCCGGCGCGTGTCTATACCCTCAAAAATGGTTACATCGAACACCATCCTTAACCTTCCGAACTTAAGGTCTTTTAATAGATCATAGTTTGTTTTTCCGGCCGGTACTTCAAACATACCGCTCTGAATTTGTTCCTCCCATCCGAGCATGCGTCCGACGAGATAAAATCTAAACCGGCTTTCTATGATATCGGATTGATACAGCAGATCGGCAATGTGTCCGAAACTCGACCCCTTCGGTATAGTAACAACGATATTCGGTCCGTCCGGATAATTGGGCATATTAAAAGCCCGGTATAAATAAATTGAGAAGATCACTAAAAAAACCGTGACCAGGCCTACTGATATGAGAACACCTTTTTTTATAAATCCCTTTGAGCTTTCCTTCATACGCCTCTATATATTTGATGATACTGTAACGTCTGATCCGCCTGAATCCCGTTCAATTCTTCTTGACTCATCGATAATCCGCTCAAATAGTCTTTGAATTGCATCATGGGTGAGCGGACCGTTATTTATCTGACGTAAATTATGAAATATCTCATTTTCACGTTCAGGATCGTAGATGGGTATTCCTTTCTCCTTTTTCATTTTGCCGATCGCGATCGCATGCCCGGCTCGTTCATTGAAAAGGTCTACGAGCTGTTTATCTATCGTATCGATTTCTTTTCGGTGGTGCTGTAATTTCTTTTCAAATTCCATGGAGAATAACTGACAGGTTGTGAATGTAATAGTTAACCAACGCTGACACCTCTTTTTTCAACGATGTTTCCGGCATACCTTACCCTACGGCTATGCCACGTTAAGATTGGGCACCGCAGTAATCGTTACCGGTGATATTTCCCCCTTCAGTAACCGTAACCAGCCGGCATATGCCGCCATTGCCGCGTTATCGGTGCAGTATTCCAGGCGGGGAAAATAGACCTTGAAAGAATCTGCAGAACCCGCATCGAAGAATGCTTCACGTAAGCGGGAGTTTGCTGAAACCCCGCCGGCAACGGCTATGTGTCTGACTTTTTTCTCTGCGGCGGCTCTTCGTGTTTTTCCAATCAATGTATCGACAACGGCCTCCTGAAACGAGGCGCATATATCCAGCAATAAAGGCGGCTGAGCAACCGGTTTACCGTTCGTTGCCAGTACATTCTTATCCCGCAAATAATATAATACTGATGTCTTTAAACCGCTGAAACTGAAATCATAGTGCTCTGCGTGAGCATATGACCGGGGAAAACGAATCGCATGGGGATTACCGTCTCTTGCAAGCTTATCGATCACGGGTCCTCCCGGATAACCAATTCCGAGCATCTTTGCAACTTTGTCGAATGCCTCTCCCGCGGCATCGTCCCTCGTTCGTCCCAGCAGCTCATACGTCAGCGGCTCCCGGACAAGTAAAAGATCTGTGTGACCTCCCGATACCGTAAGACAGATGAAAGGATATTCCGGTTTTTCATCCTCCAGAAAAACAGAATAAATATGGCCTTCCATATGATTGACGCCGATGAAAGGTATACCGAGCGACCAGGCAAGTGATTTTCCGAAATTCAAACCGATCAACAGAGCACCCACGAGTCCCGGTCCGTATACTGCCGCGACCGCATCGATATCCTTCAATGTAACATCGGCCTGATCGAGCGCGGCCTGCATAATCGGGACTATCATTTTCATATGTGCGCGGGATGCAAGTTCCGGTACGACACCGCCGTATTCCTTGTGCACTATCTGCGACGATATGATATTCGACCGTACTTTTCCTTTATCAAGCACGGCAACGGATGTTTCATCGCATGAGGTTTCGATAGCCAGTACTATGTCGATACTTTTTCCCATAAATATAGTAAGATACTGAAACGGAAGGTGATGTTCAAACGTTTTCTGCGGGACGACCGATTTTCGCGATAACTTTTACAACAATATCGACGGCAAGACCGATTTCTTCTTCCGTCGTATATCTGCCGAATGAAAACCGGATAGCTGACCTGGCGGTTGCGGGAGTGTGGCCTATGGCAAGCTGGACGTGTGAAGGTTCGAGCGATCCGGATGTACAGGCAGAACCATTCGATACGCACAGCCCTGCACCGTCAAGACTCATCAAGAGCGCTTCCCCGTCTACAGACATTATTGTATCGTCGAACGAAATATTCAATATAGATTCGATTGAGTTATCCGGATCCGTGTTCATGTGGATACCGTGACAACTCTCTTTCAATCCTTCGATCATTTTATCACGGAGCATGCGGATGCGCATCCGCTCCTGTTCGCCTCCTTGCTGCATACCTTTAACTGCTTCGGCAAATCCGACGGCAAGCGGGACATTCTCCGTTCCTCCGCGCCGACCACGCTCCTGACCGCCGCCATGCAGTATTCGTTCTATTTCAACACCATTGCGTACATATAATGCTCCGATTCCCTTCGGACCGTATATTTTATGAGCGGATACCGACAGCAGATCTACAGGGAACGAGTGTGTCTGCATCGGTATTTTGGTAAACGTCTGCACCGCATCTGAATGAAATAGTATGCCGCGATGCCTGCACAGGTCACCGAACAAACCGATGTCGTGCAATGTGCCAAGTTCATTATTCGCGTGCATCAGGGATACCAGTCCGGTATCTTCGCGGAATGCCCATTCGAGCGTGTCCGGTTCAACACCGCCGTAACGATTAACATCCAGATACGTGACACTGAATCCGATCGTCTCTAAATATTCACAGGTTTCAAGAACGGCGTGATGTTCGGCTTTCGAAGTGATGATGTGTGATTTCCCGTTTTTACGCATTGCCTGAGCGGCGCCGGTGAGTGCGGTGTTATTCGATTCAGTACCGCCGGAAGTAAAGAATATTTCTCCGGGTACTACACCGAGTTCGGTGGCGATGATTTCTCTGCTGCGTTCGAGTGCGGCCTTTGCTTTTCTGCCATGCGCATGGACAGAGGATGCATTACCGAAAAAACCGGTAAAATAGGGTCCCATTGCCTCAACGACGGCCGGATCGACCGGCGTTGTCGCGCTGTAATCCAGATAAATAGGTTTTGACTTCATAGAGAGATAAACAGATCAAACGGGAAAACGGTTCATCTCGGTCTTCCTCTTCTCTGCTGTACATCCTGCATTATCTCGCGAATATCCCGCTGAAAATTTCGCTCGAATACGATAAGCTTTGCGACCTGCCGTGTTGTAAGAACGGATCCTGCATCCCGGTAAAATTCCATCCGGCTGCTGTGTAATGAATTCCGATTCTCATCAATCTGAGATTGAAGCATCAGCAACCCCTCGTCGGATGCCTCCTGTTCGATAGCCAATTCGAGTTCATCAGTGAGTTGATCTATCTCACGGTGCAGCTCCCGTATTTTCTCCTGGTGTTCTGAGAAGAGTACCGATAGACGGGCGGCGGTTTCCGCATCCAGGTCAAGCGCATCGATCATCCTCACCTGACGCAGTGTCTCCAGTCTGTCCGCACCTCTCTGCATTCTCTGGTGACGCTGCTGTGTCAGCGCGTCACATTGCATAGCCAGCAAAAGAAATACTATCGCAAGTGTTTTGTATATCATATCCTTTAGACCTCTCCTAATCTTTGAATAATGTAGTCAATTTCTTCATCGGTTAAACCATCGGTTCCGTAAAAATATTCATTACCGTAATATCCGTTGTACCAGTATTCCGGCATATAGGTATCTTCTTCGAATAACGTCTCTTCATAAAGCAGGCTCATTAATTCTTCATCATAGACTATGTATGCATAATCTTCGGGACTGTAAATAGTCATAAATTCAAGATCGGTTTGATCGAGAACAAACAGGTGTTCCGGTTCGGACCGAAAGAGATAAAGCACGACCGATACGACGACCAGCATCATCAACGCGATCTGAAATGCCGGACGAACGGCAAGTACCGGTTTCCAGTTTCTGTTTTTACGCGCTTCGATCCGCGTCCGGACAAGCGCCGAGAACTTACCCTTTTCGGAACCGGGCAACGCATAGTGATAACCGGTTGCCGGTTGAAGCATCACAAGATCAGCCATATATTTTCCGCATTCGATGCAGGATGCTATGTGCTTGTGTATTTCAGCGTGTTTCTCACTGTTCTCCCGGAGAACGTTCTCCTCGATCATGTCACGTATTGCGGAACAATCCTTATTGTTCTTCATAAATTTTCCCGAGCGCATTGGTTATTTTTTTTACAGCGTGAAAAAAAGATGCCTTTAAACTTCCCGTGCTGACGCCAAGTATATCGGATATCTCTTGGTACGATAATCCCTCACTCATTCTCAGAACAAAAACCGTACGCTGCCGGTCGGGCAGCGTTTTCAACACGCGGTCAAGTTGTTCTTTCTTTTCCTCTTCGAGCATCGACTCAAACGGAGTATCATCTGATGAAGGCAGTTCTTTTTCGGCATCCTCAAGCCCGAACCATCGCTTCAATTTGCGGGATCGTATCAGGTTCAGGGATTCATTTGCGGCGACACGATACAACCACGTCGTGAACGCCGAAGATTTACCGAAAGATGAAAGCCGATCATACAACTTTACAAATACGCGTTGTGCCGATTCTATTGCGTCCTCGTGATTCCCGGTGATCTTCCGGCTCACATTGTACACAAAGTCCTGATGTTTCCGTACAAGCACATTAAAAGCCTGTTCATCTCCATCCAGAAAACGGTCTATAAGTTCATTATCTTCGCGATGCGATGCTGCCATTCTATCCGGGATACATCTTTTTATACGTTAGACACCCATACTCGACCCGAAGTTTAATGTAATTTCCTCGGATTTACGGGTTTATGAGATGTTTCTTAATTTTGTGGTAGGTTTTGGACATTTCTTCGGAAATTACCTTGGTATCGCCGAGTACCGGCATGAAATTCGTGTCGCCCCTCCAGCGCGGAACGATGTGGAAATGTATATGATGTTCGATTCCGGCTCCGCTCACCCGCCCGATATTCGCTCCGACATTAAATCCGTGCGGATGCATCGTCTTTGTCAGTGCCTCACAACATCGTCTTATGAGCTGCATAATTTCAAGATACTCATCATCTGTCATTTCGGTAAAGGCGCTGACGTGTCGATGCGGGACTATCATAAGATGCCCGCTGTTATAGGGATAGAGATTCATGATGACATAGCACCGGGTTCCGCGATAGAGTACGTATTTCTGCTCGTCTTTTTCGGGTGTATTGAGCGTATCACAGAACAGACAATAATCCTCCCGATCAGGTTTTTTGTCGTTAAAGCTCTCTATATATTTCGACCGCCAGGGTGACCAGAGTCGATCCATAGTAGGTTTCCGATTGTTTGCATGCCGGATTTGGCGATGCGACTCTTGTTAACAGACAGTTGACAGCGGGAACATATTCCCGTGTCAACTGTCTGTATAATACATTATTCCTCTTCTTCTCTTTCCCGTTTCGCTTCTTCGATAATCTTCTCACTTATTTCGTACGGAACCTCTTCATAGTGGGAGAAGTTTTGTTTATGGAGTCCGCGTCCGCCTGTCATCGATCTCAATGCGGTCGAGTACTTATGTAACTCGGCAAGCGGGACTTTCGCCTTGACGATCTGGATAGGGCCTTCCGAGTCCATTCCCTGTATCTTTCCGCGCCGGCTGGAGATATCGCCCATGACGTCTCCCATAAAATCTTCCGGTACGCGGACTTCGATATTATAGATCGGTTCAAGCAGCACGGGATTTGCCTCTATAAATGCTTTTTTGAAGGCCATCGATGCCGCCACCTTGAACGCCATTTCCGACGAGTCGACCGGATGATAGGAACCATCGTCGAGTGTCGCTCTAATATCGACGACAGGATATCTGGCGAGCACTCCATGTTTCATTGTTTCACGAATTCCTTTCTCAACGGCGGGGATATATTTCCCCGGTACAACACCGCCGACTATGGCGTCGACGAACTCGAACTCTTCTCCGCGCTGCATCGGTTCAATCTGTAGCCAGACATCGCCATACTGGCCTCTGCCGCCGGATTGCTTTTTATATTTTCCCTGTACCCGTGCGGTTTTCTTTATTGTTTCACGAAAAGGAATGCGCGGCTTATCAAGATCCACTTCAACGCCGTATCGTTCTTTCAGTCGTTTCACTATGATGTCGAGATGCAATTCACCCTGACCGCTTATCGTAGTTTGAGATAACTCGGGATCGAAGTGCACCACAAACGTCGGGTCTTCGGCATGTAAAGTCTGCAGTCCGGATCCGATTTTTTCCTCTTCTCCTTTGTTTCTCGGGAGGAGTGCGACGCTGATAATCGGTTCGGGAAATTCGATTTTCCGAACTTTCACCGGAAGACCTTTCGGTGCCAGTGTGTCGTTCGTATGTGTATTTTTAAGTTTCACGACGGCTCCGATGTCACCAGCTTTCAACTCAGCTACTTCGGACCGGTTTTTTCCGTTCAGGAGATATATCTGACTGAGGCGTTCTGTTGTTCCGTTTGACTGATTGACAAGATCCATACCCGAGTGTATCGTTCCGGAATAGAGGCGGAAAAATGACAACTCGCCCACGTGAGCTTCGGATATGGTTTTAAATATAAAGAGCACCGGTTCTTTTGAAGCATCGGCGGGCAGTTCGATATCCTGATTGTTATCGGTGTGTTGAACTTTCAACGGTACACGTTCGACAGGTGACGGCCCGATCTCGATTAAAAAATCGATGACCGCCGAGACTCCCACATTATGCACCGAAGATGTGTAGAAAACCGGAAAAATCTTCCGCTCACCGTAAGCTTTTTTTAATCCTGCGATAAAATCATCATCGGTCAATTCACCTGCTTCGAGAAATTTATCCAGCAACGCCTCGTCGCTTTCGGCAATTTTTTCGATGAGTTCCGTGCGAAGCTTGTTTGCCTTTTCCTGTAACTCCTGAGGGATATCCTCGACTGAGGGTTTCCCGCTCCCGTCTTTTTGGTATTTTAATAATTTCATTTTGAGCAAGTCGACGACCGAATCGAATGTATGCCCCTGGCTGACCGGAAACTGTAATTGAGTAACATCGACACTGAACCGGTCGCGTGCCTCCTGAAACACCTCATCGATTTTGGCGTGCTCATTATCCACTTTATTTATGACAATGATTGTCGGGATATTATATTCGTTGGTAAATTTCCAGTCAATTTCGGTCCCGACTTCGATGCCTTCCGCCGCTTTCAGAAATAACAGCGCATTGTCCGCGATACTCAAACCCGATTTTACTTCACCGACGAAATCCGGATAGCCGGGGGTGTCGAGGATATTTATTTTAGTATTATTCCAATCGGTATACAGCATGGATGAGTTGATGGATATTTGTCGTTCGATTTCATCGGGGTGGTAGTCGGAGAGTGTGGAACCTTCTTCAATTTTGCCGAGCCGGTTGGTGGCTCCCGAAGAAAACAGAGCAGCTTCGGCGAAGCTTGTTTTTCCAGACCCGCCGTGTCCGGTTAAAGCGATATTACGGACACGCGCGGGTTCATATACTTTTCCCTTAGCCAAATGTACCTCCTTTGGATTGCTTAGTTTAGATTGTTTTTTTCTTTCGGATAACTAGTACGTGTATCTATTCTTTCATTTTTGCAACAAATGCCCGGACCGCTTTCACGAGCGCCGAAACGAATGAAACGGCTTCCATGACGGGCCCTTCGACCTCGTATTGAACTTTTTTTTCGAATGAAACTATATTATCGGTCATGTCCCGGATCGATTCGACCGATGATTTCAGAATGGTTATCTGGTCATCGACATTTTCCGAAATATTCTTAACTTTATGGGAGATGATTTTTAAATTTTCGACTAACGGAATGGCGTTTCTATTCAGTTCGCTGATATCTTCCTGAAGTTTTATAACCAAATCCCGAATTTTCGAAACAGTAAAAATCAAATAGATACAGAGCACTGCAAAAGCGAGCAATCCGATTATAATAGCAATATTGACAAATATTGATAATTCCACGATTAATCTCCGGTGAGTAGTTGCATAGGAATGGAAAAAACAGCCCTCAAAGGAACATCCTGAGAGGGCTGCTTACTGGATTACAATACTATCCGATCATCCGGTTATTTTCCTTTTGACCGCTCTTCTTTAAAGGTGTCGACGCCGGCTTTCATCGCATCACGTATTTTTTCTCCTTCGCCGACGATATCCCCGGCTTTTGTTTTCGCACCGGCGAGTACATCTTCTGCATCGTGAAGTAATTCTTCAGCCCGTTTCCGTGCATCAACGATCAGTGAATCCGCTCGTTTTTTCCCGTCGTTAATCATATGAACGGCTTTTTCACGCGCCGATGAAATATATTCTTCAGCGTCTTCAAGTAATTCATCCTTTCGCTTTTTAATATCTCCGCGAAATTCGGTTCCGGTTTTCGGGGCATACAGCAGTGCAAGAGCCGCACCCAATGCGCCGCCGGCCAACAGACCGAGTAAGAATCCCTTTACAGTGTTTCCTTCATTTGCCATTTTACACCATCCTTTCATTTAATGCAATAAAATTAACATTAATTAGTTATCGATGATGCCGATTCCTTCCATCCTTCGCACCGCCCTTTATGTAAGCATAACGGAACGATTCGAACTATGAAAGCAACAGGCGGATACACTAAAAATATAAAAAAAACGACAAAAATCAAGCCGCTAAGGTGTATTTCAGAAAAAACATTTCATAATAGCTGATGTTACGCAAACATGATTTGAAAGCCGACTTCCAGACAATGTCGGGATGTACCCGTGTCAGATCAGATCATACGGGTACAATAACAAAATCACTTCTTCTTTTTATGACGATCTCTCTTACGCCTTTTTTTCCGTTTATGGGTTGCCATTTTTTTTCTTAACCTTTTTTTACCACTGGGCATACGTTCACTCCTTCGTATATGTTACTTAGTAAATGTAATTATTTTAATTCAAAATCAGAATGTGTGCTCATCGATTATCCGACGTGCCCGTTCGCCGGTCGGGTTGTTCGGATTTATCTCATATGCACGTTCAAAATGCGAATTAGCGTTTTCAACATCACCGAGATTCAGATAGATAATACCGAGATTAAAAACGGCGAGCTGATGTTCCGGAAAATCTCTTATAACATGCTGAACAGTTTCTATTGCGCGGTCTTGTTGACCGGATTCAAAAAAGCAAATGCCGAGATCAACCCGTACATTGGGATCATCCGGATTCCTGTCAATATATTGAGTGTAGTAATGTATCGCGCGATCGTACCGCTGTATATCATGATACAAATTCGCAAGCCGAATCATCGCCTGCTCATTTTCCGGATCATGATGATCAAGTTCGTGTTCAAGACTTTCAATCTCCTGCAGAATTGCGGTATTCATACCGCCCCCCTGCATCCCGGCAACCCTGTCGCCGGTGTGTACATGTCCCGAATCACGGTCGATAACGATAAAATAAAACGCAAACACGACCAGTAATGCTGCCGCAGCAAACAATATGACGGTACCGGAGGTCGCCGGTGTCGTTTGTTTCTGTTTCTTTTTCCCCTTCTTTGTTTTACGGGGAGGTTTATCGATCGCGCCGGTATCCGTTTTCTGTTTTGGTTGTGCACCGGCAATTCGGGCACCGCAGCTTTCACAGTATTGTGAAGTAGATTCGTTTTTATAACCGCATATATCGCAGGGGAGATCTTTTTCTACAGGGTGTGAATCGGTTTGTTCTTTCGGGGACGGTATGGATACAGCTTCTTTTTTGTCGTCCTCCCACTCGACTTTGACACCACAGGATGCGCAAAATATATCTCCGATCGAAATTTCCGATGAGCAATTCGCACAAATAAGTTTCGGTTTCAAATCGTCCCTCCTTCAACTGGAAAAAAAACAATCATAACGCGTTTGCGTGCTCCTTACTTTTCATATTTCCATTCACGGCGTTTTTCAAATCCTTTGAAACTTTAAAAATCGGGACATAATGTTCGTCGACTATGACCTGTTCTCCCGTTCTCGGATTACGTGCAATCCGGCTTTTTCTTTTCTTTACTTTAAAGCTCCCAAACCCGCGGATCTCGATATTATTCCCATCTTTTAATGCTTCGATTACCGTCGATATAAAACCATCTACGACTGCTTCTGTTTCAACTTTGGTAAGCCCCGTAGCGGATGCAATGTGGTCAACGATATCTGCTTTTGTCAATGTTGGTACTCCTTACGTAGAAAGTTTACTTGATGATTGGTTCGGGCATTCTGTATTGTACTGCAGGCAGCTTCAGATAGCTCTCTGTAATTCCGGTATAATTTCCGAGCAACGACATAGTCAACGAATCCCAGAATGTTCTTCGTGGACGCTCCTTGATGATGTCGGGTTCCCCGTCTATACCGCCGAGCTCAGCGGCAAGACGTATCGCATCTTCATACGTACCGAGGGTATCGATCAATCCGAGTTCGTATGCCTGACGTCCGGTATAAATTTTTCCTTCCGCAAATTCGTAGGCTTTATCGAGTTCAAGTTCGCGACCCGATGCAACCGCTGAAACGAATTGTTCGTACACATCATCCATAAGATCCTGCCAGTAAGCTTTTTCAAACTCCGACATTTCCCGGTACATGGATCCCGAATCCTTAAATCTGCCGCTCTTGACCGTTGTAACATCGACACCGATCTTATCGAGCAGGTTTTCTACGTGAAAGAACTGTGAAATAACGCCGATACTGCCGGTGATGGTTCCCGGATTCGCAACGATAGCCGAAGCCGGAAGTGACACATAATAGCCGCCGCTTGCAGCCACGGCACCCATCGAGACAACGACGGGTTTTCCGTCCTGGACTGTTCTTTTCACCTCTTCGTAGATCTCCTGGCTAGCGGCAACACCGCCGCCCGGTGAATCGACTCTTAGCAATATCGCATTGATGTTTCTGTTCTTGCTGTATTTTTTCAACTGATTCACAACTTTTTCGGATTCTATTATTATCCCTTCCAGTTCAACGACAGCGACATTATTGCCCCGACCGATACGTACGGAATCATCCGCGCGGGAAAGGAAAAGGAATATTATGACCCAGAAAAAGATGAATAAAACAAAAAGTGCCCCCAAAATACCGAGGGCCCATTTACCGGACTTCGATAAAGCCATTATTCTTGAGCTCCTTGTAACTTATTGATAAACAATGAATTATAAGAAAAGATTTTGATAATGTCAAATTTAGTTATTACACAATTGCCTTATTCCTGCGATTCGAGAAAACGTTCGGCGTCGATTGCCGCCATACAGCCCGTTCCGGCCGCGGTCACCGCCTGACGGTAGTAACTATCCTGCGCATCGCCGCACGCAAAAACTCCGGCTATATTGGTTTTTGTACTTTTAGGTTGCGTTATTAGATAACCGTTCTCATCCATATCGATGAGACCTTTAAAAATACTCGTATTCGGTATGTGACCGATGGCAAAGAATAAACCCGTGTAGGGCTTCTCTGTTATCTCTCCCGTTTTTAGATTCTTTATCATGACTTTCGTCAGTGCGGGATGTCCGTTCTTCTTCTCGCCGTCAACACCGACGATCGTCGAATCCCATATAAAATCAACTTTAGGATTTTTAAACGCCCGCTCCTGCATGATCTTCGATGCACGCAGTTCGTCCCGCCGGTGTATGACCGTTACCTTCTTTGCAAACTTCGTGAGGAACGTCGCCTCTTCCATCGCGCTGTCGCCGCCGCCGACAACCGCGACTTCCTGTTCCTTGAAAAAGAAACCGTCGCATGTTGCGCACGCAGAGATACCGTAGCCCATGTACTTGTCACGATTCTGTAATTCGAGCAGCCGGGCAGTGGCGCCGGTAGCAATGATGATCGTGTCAGCAGTGTATTTATCATCGTCCGCTTCGAGATTGAAGGGTCGTTCCGACAGATCCACTTTGGTTACCTCTTTGAATATGCATTCGGTACCGAAACGCTGCGCCTGTTTTCTGAACTTGTCCATCATCTCGGGTCCGAGTATTCCCTCCGGGAAACCGGGATAGTTTTCAACGTCGGTTGTGATCGTTAACTGACCGCCCGGCTGCGGTCCTTCAAACAGTACCGGATTGAGATTCGCCCGTGCCGCATATACCGCCGCGGTAAATCCCGCCGGCCCGGAACCGATGATGATTACTTTTGAGTGTTTCTTTTCTGACATTTACTGCTCCTGTTTGTTTATTAAATCTTAAGTAATGAATATTTTAGCACATCAAATCAGGATCAGGATAACCACTAAGGACACCAAGAAACACACTAAGTGCACTAAGAGTTTTATATAATTTATTCTCTTTGTGTTCTTAGTGAATATCTTCGTGTTCTTAGTGGTTCCTTATGCTTTCTTATTGGTCAATGATTTTATTATAAAGGCGCTATATTTATTCTGCACGCCCTTCAATCACCGCACGCACGTTTCTTGTTAGACCTTTTAACTTTGTTCTTTTAACCGGACTTTTCCGGAACCGTCTGCTGAATTCCTCCTGTGCCATGTTTACGATATCGATGAGCAAAGGATTCAGGTTCTCCGGCCGGGGCTGAAATCCTTCAACCGCCGCCGGTTGTGAAAATTTAATATTCCACGGACAAACATCCTGACAAATATCGCACCCGAATATCCATTGTTCTGTATTCGGTTTTATATATTCAGGATATGTATCTCGATGTTCGATTGTAATATACGAAAGACATTTGTTAGAATCCAAAACGTACTCATCAACAATAGCACCGGTGGGACACGCATCGATGCATCGTCTGCAGGTTCCGCAGTAATCCTGTGTCGGGATATCATACTCTAATCCAAGTGTCGTTATTATCTCGCCGAGAAATATCCACGAACCGTACTCCCGTGATATGAGATTCGTATGCTTACCGATCCATCCGTTCCCCGCCCGCATCGCCCAGACCTTTTCCATAACCGGTCCGGTATCTACATAATATCTTCCCTCTGCATCCGGCTCGAGTTCCTTAATATATTCCCATAACGACTTCAGGCGGTTACCGACAATATCGTGGTAATCATCTCCCCAGGCATACCGTGAGATTTTACCACGTTCGGGATGGTCGATGATCTCATGCGGTGTATAGTAGTTGACAGCTACGGAAATAACCGACCGCGCGCCGGGCACAATTTTTTGCGGATCGGTTCGTCTATCGGTGCTCCGTTCCATCCAGTGCATCGTTGCATGATACGATCGCGCGAGCCACGCTGCCAGACGCATCGCTTCCCCGGACAACGGTTCAGCGGGTGCAACGCCTGCCAGTCCGAATCCGAGCGCATGTGCTTTTTGTTTTATTTTCTGTGTCAGCGATTGCATGATCTTTCACCGGATTCTTATTGCGGTATTTTACATCGTTATCGTGTCATTGAAATCGGGTTTTCGTACTCCTATCCATCATCGGCACATCCCGTATTTCATCGGCCTTTATATGGCCTTGTAATACTCTTTCCACATCCAGGATAATATCACGGAAGGATGCTACCAAAGGGGAAATCAGTATTTCCAGATGCTCAGGTTCAAAGAGTTTTAGCTTTTGGGTGCCTTTGATCAATTGGCTCTTCGCACCGCGATAATTGCCGTTTTTCATATGATAAGAACCGACCGCCAGATGTATCAACGCCCGGAAGAACTCCGCATCCGATCCTTCCTCACTCATCCATATTTCCTCGAAAAGATCGTGGCATTCAAAAAACTTGCCTTCATTAAAAAGCCGGATGCCTTCGTGGAATTTTTCCGTCTTCAATCACCCTCGTCATAATTGAGTATCGGCCGAAGCCAGCGTTCTGTTTCCTCGATGCTTAGCCCCTTTCGTTTGTGATAATCGAGCACCTGATCTTTTCCGATCTTTCCA
>SLQE01000384.1 GCA_007131635.1 Bacteroidota bacterium
ACAGAATCAATACGTTCGGTTACCCACCGGTATCTTCCTCCGACACCCGCCTGGCGAACTGAACTCCATTCGCGTTTGATGATCTGAAGCGTCAACTCGCGGCCGGGAGATACGGTACCGTCGGGTGTCACGGTAATAATTTCATACCGGAATATGTCACCTGTGGATATAAAAGAGGACGATCGTTTAATGCCGGCATAATATGATCCGCCATGGGCGATGATGTTTGCACTACCCGTTATGGTCCGCCTGCTCGCCGATTGTACCGTAGATTCAATAATGAGATTGTGAGGGCCGGTGAGCCTTCCAACCGGTAGTACCTGCGATATTGCGAGCGTACCGTTATCGTCAAGTGCCGATTGTTCGTTTGCAATGATCTGTCTGCGTCTGACGGAGTCGTAATCGTCCCATAATTCCCAGGATGCACCGAATATGTAACCGGTATACCCCGGAGGAGTGAACGATCCCGGCGTAGCAGCGATCTGCCAGTCTGCGCGGTCGTATTTCATCGGAGCTCCGAAAAGGTAGCGTGCGGAAACGGTTGCATGCATTGTATCGCCCGGTATTATTTCCCTCGTGACGGGGTGAACATGAACGGTGAACTCGGCAGGTCTGAACGCTTCGACGCGAAACTGAGCGAATGCAAATGCATCGTAGCTTATGTCGTAATATTCGTCATCATCGTAAAGGATTTGCGGTGCGGATAATTCTATAGAATAGGTCCCGGACGGGGCGGTGTTACCGAGCCTGAGTGTCCTGTCAAAGGAACCGAATTCTCCCGCAATCAGAGAATCACTGTAAATTATGTCGTTTCGCGGGTTACGGATGGTGATATAGAGTGAGTCTTCGGGTAAGGGGATCTCCCAGGCATCGTCAACCCGCGCGCGCACTATACCCTTTATGCTTACTTCTTCGCCTGCCCGGTACATGCCGCGCTCGGTAAAAACGGTCGCCTGCAGCGGACGGAACTGCGGACGCCAATCGTATTGAATGCCGAAGCGCCACGGTTCGATCCCGGTGCCGTCTTCGGTATGTGTGTAAGCAAAATCATCTTCATTACGGACGAATATCCATAACCGCGGCGAAGACCATCTGTTTTCGGGCTTCACACCGAGCGGACCCCATCCCGGTCCCGATGCCATACCGTCGGCATTTGTTGTTCCCTTCCATAAAATAGTATTATCATCTCCGCGTATCTCTACCGATGCGCCTGCGACCGGGTCGGTGGTCCGCAAATGTGTTACCCATATGAATGTATTATCGGGAGAGAACTTTGCCGTCAGACCGAGTTCCGTCACCTGCAGGATTGAACGAAAACGCCGGGGATACTGCACGCGGTGATCGATATGCGATGTTTCGAGAAATATCGTGCCGGACGAGTTATTACCCAGTGCCTTTTGCAGATCGATAGTATAGTGTTGCCGGACATTCGGCGTATGTGACACAGCGATCAGTGTGTCTGACAGATCTTCGAGCGGGATATCCTGATCAGTATTGTAATATAAATCTCTTCTCCCGGCAACGGGGATGATTTTATCCTGCGGTAGTGCCGCCATACGCAGCCGCAGCGTGTCGATATTTCGCATCGATACTGTGTATTCGGCGGTCATATACGCTTCGATCACTCCCTGACCCGTAACCATAGACAGGTGCGGACGATAAGAACCGGTTGAAAAAGCGATATCTATAGGATCGCCCAGTTCCTGCCCGAAGATATCCTGTAACTTTTTATCGATACGTAATCTATATGTGGTGTCGGGCAACAGGTCGAGATTCAGATAGATATTACTTGTGCTGTATGTCCAACGTGAGTAATATTCCGGAATATTCACGGCAGGATCGAAAGTCAAGTGCCCGAGCAATGTATTGATCTGCACAGGAGTTGTAAACTCCAGTAATATTTCGCCGTCTGGCGCCTGCAGTTCGCGCGAGTACATATGTAGGAAAGAAAACTCCGGATGTGTCGTAAATGATAGTTCTCTTTTCTCTGCGGAACCGAGCGGACCCGCTAAACCGGTGAATCCTCTTTCGATCGTTATGACATGGCGCGTTCCTTTCGCGAGTAATTCCGACGGTGTCACAACGATGACGTTATGGCGATCGACGGTTTCATCGTCTGATTGTGATACTGTTTGACGGTAAGAATACCAGTGAAGATCAGTTAATTCATCGTCGGAGGGATGACGTATACGAAATGGAATATTTTCCCGGGACGCCGTGTCCGACTCACGCAGGGAAATATAATGTTCTGCTTTTGATGAATCAACGGGTTGATTGAACAACAGAAAGATCTGTTTATCTGTTTTTACGTTTTGTTCATGCATCGTGGGGATGCTTGCGGCCAGATCGGGCCGCAGGGTTTGAAAAATCCATGCATAATCTTCCCGAAGAACCGAGCCGTCAAGTGCTTCCGTACCCGCCGGCACCCTTGCTGTGTAAGCCGTAGCAAATGGTAAAACATCGGATGGGGTAAAAACCAGTGTCGATGTACCGAGCCAGCGGAATTTCCCGTCGATCGGAGGGTCGAAACGAAGCGGTCCGTCGGATCCATCCTCCGGTACGGCGCGAAGCTCTGTCATCGGTTTGTTGAAGAGCACGATAATCGACCCGGTCTGATCAGGTGAAGTCGTCGATCCCTGCGGAGAAACGGAAAGGATATTCAGTTGATCATCGGCGGATTGTGCAAATGATAAGATGGTTAGCAATAAACAAATTAGCGCAGATTTTATTACATTCATTTCGAAGAATCCCAATATGTGCATTTTTGACCGGATAAACCGTCGCAGGACGGAAATAGCCGGTATGTTATCTGCCAAAATATGCAGTAAATTACTGATTTGCAAATAGAATATGGGGATTTTATGTTTAATTCATTATATTTACTGTAGATGTGGCGCGTTGCTATGACATGCAGTGACGCTGCTTATCCGTTGGTACATATACTATGGAGTATTCACAAATATACATTGCCATGACCATTTTCCTTATAGTATTTTTTCTCTACATTCTTCTACGATTATTATTCCGTGAACGCCAAAAGCGAGCGGGAAATATTTATATGGTCGGTTCACGCTTCCCGATTCTTCCCGACTACGTTCGTTCAATTGCGATTGTCGGCATGGTGGGTATAGCATTGCTGATCGTTATTGTAACCATCATGGGCTATCAACTGACACCCGATCACATTTCGTATATGCTTACTCTCGGCATTATTGTTATGTCCATACAGTATTTGCCCTTGTTCATCGTGGGCGAGCATGGACTTGTATCTCTCGATACGCAGGTGAACTGGAAGGATATAATATCGGCACATGTTCAGAAGAACACCGGAGGCGGAACCGTAAAGATCAAAGTAGATTTTCAGACAGCAACGAAACTTTCTACTATTGATGTATATGTTCATGCCTCGCAGACAGATGACTTTGAAAAAATTGTAAACGAATTCACGTCGATACAGATCCAAAAATCTGGAGAGTAATACCGGCACGCTATGTCGACACCGTTGATGAAGCAATATCAGAAGATTAAAGCACGATACCCCGAAACAGTGCTCTTGTTCCGGATGGGGGACTTCTACGAAACGTTCGAGGATGATGCGATTGTCACGTCGAAAGTGCTCGGCATTACGTTGACGAAACGGGGGAACGGAGCAGCGGGTGAAGTTCCGCTTGCGGGATTTCCGTATCACGCGCTCGAAGCATATCTGCCGAAATTATTAAAAGCCGGACACCGAGTTGCCATTTGTGAACAGCTCGAAGATCCGAAACTGGCGAAGGGTATCGTGAAGCGCGATGTTGTCGAGGTTGTCACTCCCGGTATCGCTTTCTCCGAAAAAGTGCTCGATCAAAAGCAGAATAATTATCTCGCCGCTCTCGCTCTGCCGCACGCGCTGGCAAACGGCAACGAAATAATAGGATGCGCATTTGTCGATATTTCTACCGGTGAATTTTTTGTGGGCGAGTTTTCGTTTCGCGATGTCGCGGATCAGATTGCCTCTATCAAACCGTCGGAAGTTCTCGTCCAGAAACGGGATCTCAGCGGGATCGAATCGATCTTCAGACGCGCGTATACGGGCAGGATGAACATGCCGCTCCTGACAAAGATAGATGACTGGGTCTTCCATTACGATTACGGATACGAGTTGCTGCTCAGTCATTTCAAAACACAAAGCTTGAAAGGATTCGGATGCGAGGAATTTACGATCGGCATCCATGCTGCCGGCGCGATCATGAATTACCTGCAGGAAACACAGAAGGCGAATCTGTCACACATCAGTCGTCTCCGTCCCTACGAAACCGCAGACTATATCATCCTTGATCAATCCACCCAGCGCAATCTTGAAATTACCACGCAACTTATGGCAGACGGGCAGAGCGGTACTCTGTTTTCGCTGCTCGATAAAACCCTCACGCCGATGGGGGGACGTCTGCTGAAGCAATGGATCGCCCGTCCCCTGAAAAGACTGGATGCCGTGACTCAACGATTGGATGCCGTGCAGGTGTTGTGTGATGCCCCGGACCGGCTCGAATCAATACGGAATATTCTCGATGCGATCGGCGATCTGGAGCGATTGACCGGAAAGATATGTACCGGACGCGCGAATCCGCGCGAGATGCTGCAACTGAAAGCGATACTCGAATGTATCCCCGGATTACGACAAACCATTGAGGGATTGGATGTGCCGCTTATGAATACGATTCGCACGTTACTTCATCCTCTCGATGATATCGTGGAAGAGATCCGTACCGCCATCGACGATGAACCGCCCGTACAGATCACCGAAGGAAATGTGATCCGCAAAGGGTACAATGCAGAATTGGATGAACTGCGCTCCTGGGCTTTGTCGGGTAAAACATGGATTGCAAATCTGCAGAAAGACGAACGTGAGCGGACGGGCATACCGTCGCTTAAAGTGAATTACAACAGAGTATTCGGTTATTACATCGAAGTCACCCACACGCATAAAGATAAAATTCCGTCGGATTATATCCGGAAGCAGACGCTGACGAATGCCGAACGTTTTATCACGCCGCCCCTGAAAGAATACGAGGAGAAGATTCTCAGTGCGGAGGAAAAAATACAACAGCTCGAGGCGAAGTTATTCGGTGAGCTGAGAGAGCG
>SLQE01000242.1 GCA_007131635.1 Bacteroidota bacterium
AAAATTATCCAATATGGGGCCGATCAGGGTGTTTTTGCAGGGACTATGCTTATGGGCTTCCTGGCGGCTTTTCTCTCATCGGCGATGAATAATATGCCGACCGTTATGATCAATGCACTGTCTATTCAGGCAACGGATACAAGCGGACTTGTACGTGAGGCATTAATCTATGCAAACGTCATAGGTTCGGATCTCGGTCCGAAGATCACGCCCATCGGTTCCCTCGCGACGCTGCTCTGGCTTCACGTGCTGGCATATAAGGGAGTGAAAATTACATGGGGATATTATTTTAGGGTTGGGATCGTTCTGACTATTCCAACTTTGTTTTTCACGTTACTCGGTTTATATTTGTGGCTGATGTTGATCAGCGGGTGATTATCAATGTATATTGCATTAATATAGAAATGAGGTATATATGAATCCTAACCAATCAATAATGACATCAACCGATGAACGCATCGTCGACGCAGCGAAAAAGTTCGGTCGGACGATCGGTGAGTCGGATGTTTATAAAAATTTTGAGGCGGCACACCAATCGCTGCGCGGCGATCAGGAAGCGCAGCAGTTACTGCAACATTACCAGCAATCGCAGCAGCAATTGCAGATGATGCAAAGCTGGGGAGGTGCCAACCCGGATGATATCCAGCGTCTCGAAGATATCCGTAAACAGATGATGGAAAACAAAACGTTGAAAGATTTCTTCGGGGCGCAAGATGAACTGGTTGCACAGTTAAAAGAACTTAACCAGTTTATGACCGATACGCTCGGCTTCGACTTTGCGGATATGACAAAGCCCGCGGGCGGATGCTGTTGATAATGTATCCGATTTTTAGAAGTATTCAAAGGAGAACAACAATGTTAGACATGAACTTAAAACTGGCTGCGGAGGAATTTGTCCGGTATCTCAATTCATCGAAAGAAGTGAAGGACTTTCAGGCAGCGGAGGAGAAGTTTAAAAACGATCCTGAAGTATCTGAATTATATCAGAGATTTACACGACTGGCGCAGGAATTTCAGCAGAAGCAGGCAACGGGGTCGGTGACACAGGAAGAAATTAAAACGATCAAACAGCTTCAGCAGCAGATCAACGACCATCCGGCGACGCAGGAGTACGCGCAGAAGCAGCAGGAGTTGAAATTTATGTTGCAGGACTGTAATTCCGGAATAAGTGAGATACTCGGATTAGATTTTTCTGATACCGCAGCGACTTCAGCATGCTGCTAATCAAAAACAACAAACAAACGAATGAATATCGGTAGAGTGTGCCGCTCCGTATGAGCGGCATATCTGTAGCAATACATTCCGAAACAATATCATTATATATTGTTTTTGTTATGTTAATATTCCTGTAACAATGATTGATTATCTTGAATACATGAAAGTTTCAATAATCAAATCACAATACAGGAGTAATTAGCATGATGCACTATAAACTTATCGTCGGCATCCTCTTTTTAATGTGCTTGGCAATCGAAACAGGATCGGCTAACGATACCGCGATAAACACACCAAATAAGGGCTTTTTGAAGGTATATACGAACTATACTGTTGAAAATCCCAACAGTGACATGGAGCTCGCATACTACAGATCATACAAGATCTTTTCAATCGATGGCGAGATAATCCGGGTTGTCCCACGGAGTCTGACCGAACCTCAAAAGATTAGTATACCCGAGGGTGAGTATAAGATTATCGCCAACCTGGAAGGAAAAGAAAGCGATACAATACGGGTACATATAGAATCCGGTAAGATTTCCGTTATTAAGTAATTCCAATCTGTAAAAATACCTTACTGTAAATTTCTTAATTATAGGAATTTACCCCTCCAATAATGCCTGTTTTATCACCTTTTCCCTGGCACAATTATTGACAAGTATATATTGTTGTCAACTTATCAGGATTAGTCCATGAAATCAGTCCTTTTTAGTAAAACCTGTGAATATGCAATTCAGGCAATGATTTACATTGCCTGCAATAAATCGGATAAGCCTGTCCTGTTACAGGATATTTCTAAAGATATGCGTATTCCACGTCACTATTTGAGTAAAGTCCTGGCACCTCTGGCGCGTGAGGGTCTGATCGATTCGAAGAGGGGAATACATGGCGGGATCTTACTTGGCAAACCACCTGAACAAATAAAATTGATGGATATCATACGTGCAATCGACGGATATCAATTCATCGAGAAATGTATCATTGGATTTCCCGTATGCGATGATGAAAATCCCTGTCCGCTTCACGATCTATGGAGGGGGTGCAGAATCCATTTAATGCAATCGTTCAGGAGTAGAAGTCTTGCACAGATTGATGAGTCATATAAACACAACCTCGAACGGGTTATCGAGGAAGGGCTGAAGCAAACAGAATTCTGATAAGTTGTCATTTTTGCTCTCAAGAAACACTTCCAAAAATAAACAAAAGGAGTTGGCCCAATGATCTATTGCAGACTCGTTGTATTGCTTATCGCATTGCTGCTTCTCACAACCGGTGTCCAATCACAGGGAATCGTCCACGGTTACGCATTCGGAGATTTCTTCTACAAAGCACAGGGAGATGATATATCTATCTCCCGCTCACAGTACGCAGGTATCGAGAAGGGAACCTCCGCACTGCAATTCAGACGTTTTTATCTCTACTACGACCAGGATATTTCTGAAAAATTCTTCGCACGTTTCCTTATCGAAGGAAACGACGGAACGTTTTCCGGCAGCAGTCATACACTGTTTGTAAAAGCAGCTTACCTACAATGGCGAAATATTATTCAGGGGCATGACCTATTCTTCGGCCGTGTATCTACACCCTCCTGGTCAATGGGGTATCCCGAAAGTGTCTGGGGATACCGATCGGTTGAAAAGACGATTGCCGACTTCCGGGGTCTTGGTACATCCACCGATATCGGCATTGCAATGCGTGGTACATTATCGAAGCAGGGGAATGTGGGATACGCCGTTCTTTATGGCACGAGAAATTCCTTACAGTATAAAGATAAGGACTTCAGAACGGTATATGCTTTTTTGAACGCCGAACCTGTCAAAGGGTTGTTGCTCGAGGCATATGTCGACCGGTGGATGACTCCCGATGATCCTGCTCACAGATCACTCGACCGTACGACATTTAAAGGTTTCGCCGCGTACCGGACAGATAGTTTTACAATCGGAACCGAGATCATTCATCAAACACGCCACAATGCCGGTCCCAACGAACAGGATCGTACCCCGTTCGGGTTAACCTTTTTTGCCCGCGCACCGGTTGCCGAAAAGCTGAATGCATTCGGCAGAGTCGATCTCTTTGATCCCGACACAAAGATTGACAATACCGGATTTACCGAAACTTTTCTGTTATTCGGTCTTGATTACAGACCCGTACCGAACGTCTGGATAATGCCGAACATCTGGATAAACGCGTTCTCACAAAAAAGTAATGAAACGCTTTCAAAAGACACCGATATTGTTGCACGGTTAACGCTTTTTTATCGTTACCGATGATTCTACTGAACAAAGGAGATTCTAGCAATGAAAATTAAACGACGCGATTTTATTAAAACGACAGCACTCGTCGGCTCTGCGGGAGTGTTGTTTCCCGTACCGACGCTCAATGCATTTACCAAGGCAGCGATAGGGAGCGAGATACTTGCTTCACTGCCGGGACAGTGGATACCGTCGACCTGTCAGGGATGTACCACGTGGTGTCCGATAGAGATCTATGTACAGGACGGACGGGCGGTCCGCGTTCGTGGTAACCAATACGCTAAAGCAAACAGCGGTTATGTTTGTCCGCGTGGTCATATGATCCCCAAGCAGGTATACGATCCCGACAGGATAAAAGTACCGTTGAAGCGAACGAACCCCGAAAAAGGCAGAGGCATCGATCCGAAGTTCGTGCCCGTTTCGTGGGATGAAGCGCTCGAAATGCTTGCCGATAAAATGATGGAACTCCGGAAGAACAATGAAACCCATAAATTCCTCGTGATGCGCGGTCGGTACTCTACGTATCAAAACGGACTATTGTACGGGTCGCTTCCGAAAATTTTCGGTTCACCGAATAATATCTCCCATAGCGCAATTTGTGCCGAAGCGGAAAAGATGGGTCCTTACTTTACAGAAGGATTCTGGGGTTACCGCGATTACGATCTCGACCGTACAAAGTATCTCGTTCTGTGGGGAGTCGATCCGGTGAGTTCGAACCGGCAGTTACCGAACGCAATTAAAAAATTCGGGAAAGTGCTCGACAACGCAACGGTTGTTACCATCGATCCGCGGTTGAATACGTCATCCATTAAATCGCACGAATGGATGCCGGTGAAGCCGGGTGAAGACGGTGCACTGGCCTCGGCCATTTCTCATGTTATCCTCACAAAAGGTTTATGGAATAAAGAGTTCGTCGGTGATTTCAATGACGGACAAAACCGGTTTAAGGTAAACGAAACTATCCAAGAGGATACCTTTCATGAACGATATACACACGGACTCATTAAATGGTGGAATATCGAGTTAAAAGATAAAACACCGGAATGGGCGGAGAAAATTACCGGCATCAAGAAAGAGCAAATTATGCGTGTCGCAGAAGGTATGGGCAAAGCTGCACCGTATGTGGCAGTGTGGCTCGGACCAGGACCTGTTATGAGTCCGCGAGGTACATATGCTGCGATTGGAATTCACGCATTGAACGGTTTGCTCGGCTCGGTAGACCGTGAAGGCGGAACGCTCCGCCATCCGTCGGTAAGTGCTGCATCGCAACCATCCGATGATCCGTATCTCGATGATATTGCAAAAGCCGGACGTGCCCATAAAAAGATCGATCAGCGGGGGTATAAAAACTTTCCCGCACTTGCGAGGGGAGTACCCGGCAGCGGCGTAGTCACAAATAATGTTGCCAATGGAATATTGAATGAAGATCCATACGATATCAAGGTTGCAATCGGATACTGGAATAACTTCAATTTCGCAGGACAGGAAGGACAGCGGTGGGATAGAGCAATGGCGAAAGTACCGTTCTTCGCACACATCGTTACCCACGCATCGGAAATGACACAGTTTGCCGATATCGTGCTTCCGGCTGCCCA